>CAZBUC010000380.1:0-2559 GCA_964494965.1 uncultured Maribrevibacterium sp. | reverse complement strand
GGCGCCGCATTGAATGAGCCAAATCCAAACACCTTCTATACTTCTGGCGCAGAAGGGTATACGGATTATCCGTTTATGACCGCGTAATTCGAGGTCATAAAAGTACGATTAAAACGCCAAGGCTTGTGTCTTGGCGTTTTTGTTGATGAGTCGACTCGAAGGCGTGATGCTTTAATTAGGCATTGCTTCGAATGCAGGAATATCGCCTAAGTGCTCATCCCAGTTGCCTTTGCTGCCCATGAATATGTGTGCCTGTGGTGTGATATTAACATGGGTATCTAAACAGCCTGCAGGAACGACAACCAAGCCGCGTGATGTCGCGTTAGTGGGCACACTTGAGCCACACGTCGAGCAAAAAGTGCGAGCAAAGTGGGTGTTTTCTAGTCGATAAAAACTGAGTTTATCTTCGCCGCTTAACCAAGTAAGCGTAGCACCCGGTGCAAACAAATTAGCGCAGTGGGCTGTGCCTGAGGTTTTTCGACAACGGCTACAGTGACAGAGAAAAAACTTTTTAAACTCGCCTTCTAGTTCAAATGCCACCGCGCCGCAGAGACAGGATCCAGTATGAAGATGGCTCATGGTAGTAGGTTCCTTTATTAGGTGATTATTTTACTATCTAGAAAGATAGAAGAAAGTGCGGCAAAAATCGACTTGGGGGATATTGTAAAATGCTTTAATACTTTTTATGAACTCGACAATGTTGAACCATTGAAGGATGTAAGACATTGTTTGATAGTGGGGGGCGTGCACAGCTTGACACTACGCTAAAATAAGAGAGCCCTCGACTTTCTTCAAAGGGCTACTCTCAGGCTCTCGCCATAGGGCGATTAACGTAAATTTTCAAAATTCTTAGCTGCGGCATCCAATACAGCGCGTGCCGATTCCGCGTTTTCAAAGCCAAGTCCTTTCATGCCACCATCTGGGCCCTTGTAATTAGCAAACCAAAGATCAACAATTTGGCTTACACCAGCGAACTCGGTATCGAGTTGAGTCATACTTTCAATATGAGCGAAAGGGGAGTCCACTGTCATTACCGCGATGAGTTTGTCATCTTGTTCGCCGTCATCTAACATTTTTAGAACGCCAATCACTCGTACATCAACAATTTCACCACGTGGAACAGCTTGACCCAGCACCAAGACATCAAGTGGATCGCCATCACCTCCTAATTCTTTAGGTAGGGCTGTGCCCGGAATGGCGCCGTAGTTACCTGGGTAGCCTAGATAATTAACAATACGCGGTTTACCTTTTTTATACTCCCAATAGACAGCTTTAGGGTCGTCTTTACTCACTTCCCATTTAGCGGACGTTCCTGTTGGTATTTCAATAATGGCTCGAACACTGCCATTTTCGTTCATGGCTTTCATCGCCATCAGCTCCTTAGTGCCGACAATGGTAAAATCGTCCGTTGGCGTCATAGCGACGGTATGAGGTGTGGTTTCAGAGAAGGCTAAATCGCCAAGCGATTTGGCTTGAACAGTGGAGGATAAAACAGCAAAACAGGCAACGCCGGTCAGTATCAGACTTTTTCGCATGGTGCAGCTCCTTTAATAGATGTTTACACAAGCTATCAAGGTCTAATGACGAACAGATTACAGGAGGGGGCGTTTTATTACTCAACATATGTTTTTTACTAGATTGGCTTTTTCAGTTTTCGTAACTTGAGCGGTTAAGTTGTTTGAGACTTTCCTAAAAAAAGCCAACTATAAGAGCTAGTTGGCTTTGATATTAGTCATGTTGAATGATATCTGTAAGAAAGGTTACATCGACATCACGATGCGCCCTGTAATGTCGCCTTTCTCCATGTCAGCAAAGATTTCATTAATGTCGTCAAGGGTCTTTTCAGCGATAATCGCTTTGACTTTTCCTCGGGCGGCAAACTCTAAGCATTCTTCTAAATCTTTGCGTGTGCCGACAATCGAACCGACCACGCTGACACCATTCAGTACGGTATTAAAAATAGGCAAAGGCATGTCTTCTGGTGGCAAGCCAACCAATACGCATTTACCACCACGGCGAACCACATCATAGCTTTGTCTAAAGCCTGCCTTGCTTACCGCTGTGCAGACAGTCGCATGAACGCCATTGGTTTTCTTTAGGATCTCTTCGACTACCTCGTCGGTTTTAAAATCAAAGAAATGCTCAGCACCGAGTGACATGGACAATTCTCGCTTGGCCGCTCCAGTATCTACTGCCACCACACGAAAGCCCATGGCAACCGCATATTGAACGGCTAAATGTCCTAGCCCACCAATACCAAATAAGGCGACCCAATCGCCAGGTTTTGCGCCAGACACTTTCAATGCTTTATAGGTAGTCACGCCTGCACAAAACAAGGGCGCAGCCTCAACATACCCTAATCCTTCGGGCACTTTAACCACATATTCTGCATGGGCTGCACAGAATTCAGCGTAACCGCCATTGACTGAATAGCCTGCGTTTTGTTGTGATAAACAGAGGTTTTCGTTACCCGTTAGACAATATTCACAATGCCCGCAAGCGCTGTATAACCAAGGAATACCGACACGATCTCCTAAAGCAAGGTGTGATACGGCACTG
>CAZBUC010000379.1:0-2573 GCA_964494965.1 uncultured Maribrevibacterium sp. | reverse complement strand
TAGATGTATTGGTTATCACACCTTACCCAGTGGTTCCTGGCTCTGTTATTCGCTGCCGTCCAGTTGGCGTGTTGAATATGTCTGACGAAGCCGGTATGGACGCGAAATTGGTTGCGGTTCCTCATGAGAAACTCAGCAAAGAATACGGTCACATCCAAGATGTGAACGACATTCCACAGTTGCTACGTGATCAAATCGAACACTTTTTCGAAAACTACAAAACCCTTGAAAAAGGCAAGTGGGTAAAAGTTGAAGGTTGGGCAAACGCTGACGAAGCAAGAAAAGCCATCGTTGAAGGCATCGAGGCTTACAACGCTCAGTAATTCGTTCAAACGATTTACTTTAGGCATAAAAAAAACCGATCCTAGGATCGGTTTTTTGTTTTGAGACTTTTACACAAGACACGCTTACTCTAGTGAGTCTAGGTAACGCTCTGCGTCCAAAGCCGCCATACAGCCTGTTCCGGCTGATGTAATCGCCTGACGGTAAATATGGTCGGAGACGTCTCCGGCTGCAAACACGCCTTCAATGCTGGTCTGAGTGGCGTTACCCTGAGTGCCAGATTGCACTTTCAAATAGCCGTCTTTCATTTCTAGCTGGCCTTTAAAAATGTCCGTGTTTGGTTTATGTCCTATCGCAATGAACAAACCAGAAACCGCGATGTCTTTTTTCTCGCCGGTTTCATTGTTCTTAATACGAACACCGGTTACACCCGCATCATCGCCTAATACTTCGTCTAGTTCTGAGTACCATTCAATTTTCACATTGCCGGTTTTGGCTTTTTCCATCAATTTATCCGCTAGAATTTTTTCTGAACGGAATTTGTCGCGACGGTGAATAACCGTAACGGTTTTTGCAATATTCGCCAAATACAGTGCTTCTTCAACCGCCGTGTTACCACCACCCACGACAGCAACGTCTTGATTTCGGTAAAAGAAACCATCGCATGTGGCACACGCTGATACACCTTGACCCATAAACTTAGTCTCACTTTCTAAGCCTAGGTATTGTGCACTGGCGCCAGTCGAAATAATCAAAGCATCACAGGTGTAAACACCGCTATCGCCTTCTAATCGGAAAGGACGATTTTGCAAATCCACTTTGTTGACATGATCAAAAATGATTTCCGTTTCAAAGCGCTCAGCGTGCTTGCGCATACGCTCCATTAGTTCTGGACCCTGTACGCCCTGATCATCACCAGGCCAGTTATCCACTTCTGTAGTAGTGGTTAATTGACCACCCATTTGCATGCCGGTAATCATCACAGGATTCAGGTTGGCACGCGCCGCATAAACCGCTGCTGTATAGCCCGCTGGGCCAGAACCTAGAATCATTAATTTTGCGTGTTTCACATCGCTCATGCTGTTACTCCTGAAAAAAAAGGTGTCTGACACATAGATTGTGACAGACCAAAATCTTGTTGGTTATATTAACGGCTATCGATCAATACTCTTAGAGAAAAATACTAATGATTAAAATAGGGACTTTCTATCAGTTTTCAAGCACCTGTCTCGATTCGTTCGCGTAAATCACTTTAACAACAGGCTAGGCATTCAGGGTCGCGCGTTAAACGCATCTCACGCCAGTGCCCTTCGAAGCCATCAAACACCTTAAGAGCGCCGTGGCGTACTGTGCCGCAACCGCTCACCAGCTTTATGGCTTCAAGCGCTTGGTACACGCCTAACAACCCCACGACTGGCGCAATAATACCGCTTTCATTGCAACTTAACTGCTGATCTGACAAAGCGGGATATAAGCATTCATAACAAGGCGTTGATTGTTGATGATATAAAAAACTCACCAACTGCCCTTCCCAGCGAATGGCCGCCGCGCTAACCAAAGGTTTTTTTCGAGCCAAGCACGCACGATTAATCGCTTGTCTAGCGGTAAAATTATCGGTGCAATCTAACACCACGTCGGCACCACTTACGGCGTCTAACAAAGACTCACCTGATAGTTTATGCGCTATGGTTTGAACCTTCACTGCGGCATTTTTTTTCACTATCTGCTGCGCTGCGGCGGTCACCTTGTCTATTCCAAGCTGACTTTCATCATAAAGCACCTGACGCGGCAAATTGCTAGACTCCAACTGATCACCGTCAGCTAAAATCAATGTCCCCACGCCAGAAGTAGCCAAATAAGTGGCTGCAATGTTTCCAAGCCCACCCAATCCAATGATAAGCACACGAGCGTGAGCCAGATTTAATTGTCCTTGGATATCAAAATTGGGCAGTAATAACTGACGACTGTAGCGATCTAATTCTGATTCGTTCATTTTTACCTTACTTTCTGCTTGTTGATCCTGCCCGACCGGTCAATTCTTTGCTAAACTCATCGAATTATCTTAGCCACGAGCCCCAATATGAAGTTTCCCGGTCAACGCAAACTCAAACACTACTTTCCTGTTTCTCAACCTAAACCGACTTTGCCTACATCCGAAGTGAGACCTGACAAAGACACCTATATTGTTGGCTTAGATGAAACCATTGTCGATGTGGTTGCCAATGTATCTGATCAGTTTTTAGAGACTTTTAACATCCAAAAAGGGCTATCAAACCTAGTCGATTCGGACA
>CAZBUC010000378.1:0-2577 GCA_964494965.1 uncultured Maribrevibacterium sp. | reverse complement strand
AATTCGCCCTGCAAAGCGTATTTTCAATTCTGGATACAATTTTTCCAATACTCGATTCATGCGATGACGATTAGCATGCCAAGCACCTTGGTTCTTAGGCTCTTCTTGACACCAAACCAAACTCTCAACATTTTTGTACTGTTCCAACTCTGATTCAAGATCAGCGTATGGGAACGGATACAATTGCTCTAAGCGAATCACTGCCACATCGTCTTTCGCCAATTCTTCACGACGATTGATAAGATCGTAGTACACTTTGCCACTGCAAAGAATAATACGCTTAACTTTTGACGCTTCGATGGTTTCAGAAGACTCAGGCAACACCGTCTTAAAGCTGCCGTTTGCTAACTCTTCCAAGGTAGACGTTGCTTGTTTATGACGCAGCAAACTCTTAGGCGACATAATGATCAGCGGACGACGCATTGGTCGAATAGCTTGACGACGAATAATGTGGAAAATTTGCGAAGGCGTTGTCGGCACACAAACTTGAATATTGTACTCTGCACAAAGCTGTAAGAAACGCTCTAATCTTGCAGAAGAGTGTTCTGGTCCTTGTCCTTCATAGCCATGTGGTAACAACATAGTCAAACCACACAAGCGACCCCATTTGTGCTCACCGCTGGTAATAAACTGGTCGATCACAACTTGGGCACCATTGGCGAAATCACCAAATTGTGCTTCCCAAATAACCAAACCTTTTGGTGAAGTACTGGCATAACCATACTCAAAAGCCAATACCGCTTCTTCGGACAAGTATGAGTCATACAGATCCATCTGAGGTTGGTTTTCAGATAAGTGTTTTAAAGGTATGTAAGTACTGCCATCTTTTTGGCTGTGAATCACAGCATGACGATGAGAGAAAGTGCCGCGACCTGAATCCTGACCTGTGATACGAATAGGATAATCTTGCTCAAGCAAGGTAGCAAAAGCTAATGTTTCTGCATAACCCCAGTTCAACGGCAGAGCACCGGCTGTCATCTTATCACGGTCTTGATAAATCTTTTGTACTTGACGCTGCACAACAATCCCATCAGGGATCTGTGTAAGCTTTTTCGCCACTTCTTGCAATTTAGCTAATGGGTAGCTGGTATCACCTGGGTCTGTCCACTCGACGCCCAAGTAAGGCTTCCAGTCAACAAAAGACCCTGCTTGTGACTCCAAAACAAGACTTTTAGCAACATGACGAGCATTATCAAGGTCTTCTCTGTTTTCAACGACCATCTTGTCTGACTGTTCTTGTGACACTACAGATTCGCTAACTAGACGCTCAGAATACAAAGTTCGTGTCGTTTTCAGCTTGTTGATGATGCTATACATGAGCGGTTGAGTCCCTGAAGGCTCATCCGTTTCATTGTGACCACGACGGCGGTAACAAACCATATCAATCACAACGTCTCGACCAAACTCGTAGCGATAATCTAGCGCAAGCTGTGTGACAAAAAGCACCGCTTCTGGATCATCCCCGTTTACATGAAAGATAGGCGCTTGAATAATCTTCGCTACATCTGTGGCGTATTCAGTCGAACGTGAATCTTCTTGACGGTTTGTTGTAAAGCCCACTTGGTTATTGATGACGATATGAACCGTACCACCAGTACGGTAAGCACGAGTCTGAGACATCTGGAATGTCTCCATTACTACGCCTTGGCCAGCAAAAGCCGCATCACCGTGTATTGAGATTGGGACAACCGTTTTGCCCGTGCTGTCATTTCGACGATCTTGACGAGCTCGAACAGAGCCCTCAACCACAGGAGAAACAATCTCTAGATGCGAGGGGTTAAAAGACAAAGCAATGTGTACTTCGCCACCCGCTGTCATCACATTCGAAGAAAAGCCTTGGTGATACTTAACATCGCCAGATGTGTTAACGAGCTTTTTACCCTCAAATTCATCAAACAAATCTTTTGGATTTTTACCTAGCGTATTAACCAAAACGTTTAGACGACCACGGTGAGCCATACCAATCACAACTTCTTTCGCACCAAGTGCTCCGGAACGCTGAATCAGTTCATTAACCATGGGGATGAGACTTTCGCCACCTTCAAGACCAAAACGCTTCGCACCAGGATAACGGCTAGCTAGGTATTTTTCTAAACCCTCTGCGGCCGTTAATCTCTCTAACAAGGCTTCGCGAGTTTCTTGGGAGTATTCTGGGCGGGAACGAACTGATTCAACACGCTGTTGAAGCCACGCTTTTTCTTGCGTATCAACAATGTGCATAAACTCGTAGCCTATGCTTCCGCAATAGGTTTTTTCAAGTTCGGATATGATCTCACTTAGTTTTAACGACTCTTTGTTAAAAAACAGTGAACCCACATTAAATTCAGTGTCTAAATCAGCACCCGTTAACTGATGATAACCAATATCCAGATCTGCCACTTTTTCACGCTTCTGTAAACCCAAAGGATCTAATGAAGCATGCTGATGACCGCGAACTCGGTATGCATTAATCAACTGCAATACATTAATTTGTTTTTGCTCATGATCAGAACTTGCTACCGATTTTGTTGATACCGGCATCGAACGGAATTTGTTCTTACCAATCTGTAGAAACTGCTCTTGAATCACTGAGTGAGG
>CAZBUC010000377.1:0-2577 GCA_964494965.1 uncultured Maribrevibacterium sp. | reverse complement strand
CTGGGACTCAGCCTAACGCCTAAATTCAGGGGCGGTTAAGGAGCGGCTGGTTAAATTTGACATAGATTAAGTCCTTGCCTGCAATTTGAACAGAACGATTAATCGTCTCATGCAATGTTTAGTTGGGCAGCAATAAGGCTGTTATTCCATAAGAGACTAGTTTGAATAGAAAGGGAGTCAATTATGGTTTAGGACGAATTGTGGTTCGTAACATTGTTACATAATTAAAACGATGATTTAATTTAAACATGAAAGATCTTGATATTTCAAACAATAAGCAGACTCGCCGTCATTTTTTAAAGCAAAGTTGTCGAACAATAGGTGCTATCAGTCTTGGAGTAATGGGCTGCTCTGCTGTAAGCTCAAGCGGAGATAAAATCACATCCAAAACGATTCTCGAGTTATCACCTGTTTTACCTGTTAGTTTCACCACAGCAACGGGTATAAAGGTTCATGGCATTCAAACAGGTTGGGTAAGCATTAAAACTCATCATTACCACATGCGTGGCCCAGCGGCCCTTAAAGATTTAAACATTCTAATGGACACTCAATGGACAGAAGCCAAACCTATCCTTTCATGGGTCATAGAGCATCCTGAAGGGCTTATTATCATTGATACAGGAGAACGTTCAGGCGCAGTTGATTTACCCACTTACTTCACATGTGCCGACGCTGCGAACCGTTTTTTCATAACTCGGAATTTCCGAGTAAACGTAGAACCCGAAAGTGAGTTGGGTCCACAACTTGTTAAACTTGGACTCTCACCAAAGGATGTGCGCTGGTGTATCCAAACCCATCTACACTTTGACCATGCAAATGGCTTCGAGTTTTTCCCTCAGACTGAGGTGCTGGTTTCAAGAGCTGAGCTTGAGGGTCATCGACGAAGACCTATTGGAGCAGTAGCTTGTAAGTACCCATCCAACTTTAGCCCAATAGCAATAGATTACGTACCAAAAACCTATGGCACGTTCGCTCAGCATTATCAACTAACAAAGGCAAGTGACGTTATTCTTGTACCAACACCTGGACATAGCTACGGTCATCAATCCGTAATTCTAAATGATGATCAACAATCCATTTTCTTTGCTGGGGACGTTGTCTATGATGAGCGACAATTGCTTGAAGATGAAGTCTCAGGAATCAATGTGGGTATAGCGCTTACAAGACAAAGCATGACACAAACACGAGTTTATCTTGCCTCAACGCCAACAGTGTTTTTACCAAGTCACGATCCTCTTTCGCTCACCCGTCTCCAAACTGCCCAACGCACAACGCTAGCAAAGGAGTCCCATGCAAACGCCTAAAGGCAATCCTCGCAACTTTTCATACACCCTTCCAATTTCATGTGATAAAGATACTTTTTGGACGATCTGGACAGATGTCTCGAGTTGGCCACACTGGGATACGCCCCTCACCGAGGCGTATCTCACAGGTGAATTTGTTCTTGGTGCTAAAGGAAAACTCAAAACAAAATCGGGGCAATCGTCAAACTTTGTAATAAATGAGTTTGAGGCAAAAAACCTCTATGCTTTTAAAACTCAGTTACCAGGAGCTTCACTGGTTGTTCGGCGCCACTTTTCTACGAATGTCAACCAACTATTCTTTACACATCAGGTACTCTTTGAAGGTCCCTTAGCCTTTGTTTATGCACAACTATTGGGCCCTCGTTTCATGCGTGACTTACCTCTCGTTATGGAGAATCTCAAACAGATCGCCGAGTCATAGGATAAACTTTGGGTGATGTCCGACCAACGACCCATAAGAAATGTTCGTGCCGAAGGTAAAGAGGCTACACGAAAAGGACTACTTGAAATTGCCAGTCAACTACTTGAGCAAGAAGGTGCCAACGCACTTTCTATGCGACGAATTGCAAAGCTTGCAGGTTGCTCTACCAGTGTTCTTTATACTCAGTTTGGTGGCAAAGACGGACTTGCCTCTGGCCTCTTTGAAGAAGGCTTTGAACGGTTAGAAACAGAGTTAAAAGCGGTTCAAGCAGATGATCCACTTGAAAAAGTCAGGTTACTTAACCGTACGTATCGCAAAGTTGCCTTAGAAAATTCTACGCATTATAGCGTCATGTTTGGGCGACCTATTCCAGAGTTTACGCCTTCTGTAAAACAACTCGAGCTGGCTTGGCAAAGCATTCAACCTCTCATAAGTTCGCTTGAACTATGTATTAGCAAGGGAATTCTGAGAGGTGAACCCGAAAAAATGGCCATGAAATTATGGATGCTTGTTCATGGCTTAGCAAGTGTTGAATTATCTGGCTACTTTCCTGAGAATGAGCAGCTTCCAAAAGATATGCTTGAAAGAGCCCTAGACGACTTTTTTAAGGCTTGGTCTTCTTAATATTAGGGAAAGGTTTACAAGTATAGTCACAAGAGAGGCTACCTATTCAAAAACGGTATGTTTTACCGCACCTGATAAAAATTCCGTGAGAAAATCAAAGAAAAATTGTTTATTCAAAAGAAGCTTCTCCCATTTCCTTAGAATTATAAAAGTCTATCAAAAATCATATAGCCAGCCTCTAAGTACACGACAAAAGATTGATACAAAATCGCAGGCGGACAAGCCGAG
>CAZBUC010000376.1:0-2585 GCA_964494965.1 uncultured Maribrevibacterium sp. | reverse complement strand
GCAAAGCCTTTTCGACGAGTTGCGGCGTCGTTAAATTTGAGTGAACAATGGTTACGTCTGATGCGGCGTTCATGTTGCTTAATCCTCTGAACTATAAAAAGATTGTCTGATGTTTTTTTATTATTATGATGAAGTTTTTCCAGTGATAAGCATGTTAACAAAACAATCTAAGAAAACATATTGTTATAACCATATGTTATTTTATTACCATTTTGAAACTTTATTATAAAACATAAGATATTGATATTATTGATAATTTTATATAAACACCGAGAAAAAACACCTACGCGACCTCAATTTAGAGGTTAAATTGAGAGGCTTTTTGGTAGTTTTTTTTCTTTCTTGTCACCTTTATACAATCTGGGATTTTTTTCACAAACTCTTTAAATAAAAACGCAGTTAGCCCATTTCGCTATATCCATTTACAAAAGCGGCAAACGCCTAGGTTTTAAGCAAAAAAACCGAATATTTCGTTTTTTATTCACCTTAAAAGGTCCTGAAAATTTCTGCTTCGTGGTAAGATTCTTACTTTAATTTCCCCCGTTTTCAGAAGGTTGATCGATATTTATGTTAAACACAAATCAGAACTGCAATATTGGATTTGTCGGCTTGGGTGTCATGGGTAAAAGCTTGGCTTTAAATTTAGCCGACCACGGCTACCGAGTTGCAGGCTTTGATCTTGACACGCATAAAATACAAGACGTTTTAAATACCGAGGCCGCAGAACGCATAGACCCTAGCGCAGAAGCCCGCATTATTGGCTGTTCCGACATGAAAGAAATGCTTTCTCATCTTGTCAAACCTCGCGTTATTGTTGTGCTTGTGCCTGCTGGCAAGCCTGTTGATGCCGTTTGCCACAGTTTAATCGAAGCTGGCTTAGAAGCAGACGACATTGTGGTTGATTGTGGAAACAGTCAATGGACAGACACTATTCGCCGCGAAGCGGAATACAAAGAAAAATTCAAATTCTTTGGCACCGCCGTATCAGGTGGTGAAGTGGGTGCCCGTTTTGGTCCATCGCTCATGCCAGGTGGCGATGCCGATTCTTGGAAATATCTGCAACCTATGTGGGAAGCGGTTGCCGCAAAAGTCGATAAAAACGGCAAGCCGATAGAGAGCAACACACCGGGCAAACCCGTTACTGAAGGTGAGCCATGCACCGCGTATTTAGGGCCAAATGGCGCAGGCCACTACGTCAAAATGGTGCATAATGGTATTGAATACGCTGACATGCAGCTTATTTGTGAAGCCTACCACTTGCTGCGCTCTTTATTAGGTTACGAACCAGAAGAAATTGGGAAACTGTTCGAAAAATGGAATCAAGGTGTACTCAATAGCTACCTTGTTGAAATCAGTGCCGATATTCTTCAACAATACGACCATAAAACCGGCGCACCTCTTGTCGATATGATTCTGGATAGCGCTGGGCAAAAAGGCACAGGCCGTTGGACGTCCATCAGTGCAACGCAAATGGGCGTGCCAGCGGGCATCATCAGCGAATCCGTTTACGCTCGTGCATTGAGCACCCTAACGGGTGAGCGAGAATTGGCCGCAGGCAAGCTTACCGCCGACGTAGAAAGCGGTGAAATAGCCGCCGAAGATGTGGAAAAGGCCATTGAAGACGCACTCTACTGTGCAAAAATCTGTGCTTATGCACAAGGTTTCCAGATCATGCGTGCTGCCCAAAAGGAATATGATTGGACGTTCAACTTCAGTGATATCGCAAAAATTTGGCGCGGTGGCTGCATTATTCGGGCTTCTTTCTTGCAAAAAATCGCCGATGCGTTTGATGAGAATCACGAACTTGAAAACCTGTTATTGAGTGATTACTTCGCTGATGCCATGGCGAAAAAGCAAACAGGTTTGCGTAAAGCCGTTGTTCTTGCCGCACAATCTGGTATTCCTACTCCGTCGTTCTTCTCCGCCTTGGCGTATTTTGACGGCTACCGCTCTGAAGTATTGCCCGCTAACTTATTGCAAGCACAGCGCGATTACTTTGGCGCACACACCTATGAACGCGTTGACGCGGAACCAGGACAGAAATTCCACACGTTTTGGCAAGAAGAAGGCCGACCTGAGCGCAAAGCTTAACACCGACCTCTGCTGAAACAGCACAAAGAACGCTGGCTTAGACAATAAGCCAGCGTTTTTTTTATTTCATCTTCTTTTCCATTGAAGTCAGCATACCTCTAAGCATACCCAACTCCTGCTGATCTAACCGCGAACGCTGAAATAATCGACGAAAACGCGTCATCACCTGCATGGGCATATCAGGATCAAGAAAATCGGTTTGTACCAGCACTTTTTCAAGATGTTCTAACAGATAATCAATTTGCGCCACATTCGCCGCAGGCACATCCCATTTGCTGACCACAACGGGGGCGTCTTTCATCAGTAAAGACTTCATACGCAGCTCATAGGCGATTACTTGCACAGCAGCACCTAGATTTAACGAGCTAAAGCTTTCAACAGAAGGAATGTGCACATGATAATTACAACGTTGCAGCTCTTCATTGGTCAAACCACGATCTTCTCGACCAAACACAAACGCCGTCACCAATCCTTCGTCAAAAACCAGATCTGCC
>CAZBUC010000375.1:0-2586 GCA_964494965.1 uncultured Maribrevibacterium sp. | reverse complement strand
CTATCAAACACTGGCTGGTATTGGAATGGGTGTATCAAGAAACCGACGCCGATGTTGTGGCGTCTAGGTTGGTGGAAAAGTTTACTAGCAGCAACGAAGAGCACGCGCAAAACCGCTTAGAAGAGCAAAAAACGGCGGCGATTCCAGACCACGAAAGTGTGCGAGAGCTGATGGCATTTGCTGAAATGGGCTATAAAAAAGGCGTGCGTGGCGTGCGTGGTGTGTTAGATCAACTGGCGAAAAAGGACGTGATTGCCCAGAGTCATTTACAGCAATTGGAAAATTTGTATCAAAGTTTTCAGTTCGATGCGATTGCGCTTTACATACAGGAACATACCTTCGTAATGAGTGATGTCAGTGAGAAATCTAACTATGAATCCGAGTAATAAAAGTGACATTGTCTTAGTTGTCGACGATTCGCCTGATGCGTTGAGCCTGATTCATGACACCTTGGAAGCGGCCAATATGGATGTGCTTGTCGCCCTTGAAGGAAAACAAGCCCTAACTATTGCTCGACGGATTCGACCTGACATTATTTTGCTCGATGCCATCATGCCGCACATGGATGGTTTTGACACTTGTCGTGCGCTAAAAGCGGATCAGAGCTTGGCGTCGATACCGGTTATTTTTATGACGGGCTTGAGCGACACAGACGACATAGTGCGTGGCTTAGAAGCGGGTGGGGTGGATTATCTCACCAAGCCGATTCAGCCCAATGAACTGATTGCTCGCATGCGTGTGCATTTGTCGAATGCCCGCTTGAGTAACAACGCGCAATCGGCCCTTGATAGCATGGGGCAATATTTAATGACAACCAATTACGCCGGTGAAATTACTTGGGCCACACCGCAAACGTACGCGTTACTTGCGAAAGCACGGGCCAATAGTGAGTGGCAAAGCACACAATTGGCGTTGCAAATACGCCTTTGGTTGGCGCATCAGCCCCCTTTGCCTGTTGGAAAGTTGGGAAATCTTTTGAAACTCAGTGGTTTGGACTATCCTCTGGCGCTGAAAATGATGGGCGTCACCGAGCAAAAAGAAGTGCTATTACGGCTGGAAGACGGCGACAAACCCACCGGGCCAGCCTTGTTGAAAAAAGAGCTGGAGCTAACTGATCGTGAGTCCGAAGTCTTGCACTGGATCGCCAACGGTAAAACCAACCGAGAAATTGCGGAAATCCTCAACATGAGCCCACGTACAGTCAATAAACACCTAGAGCAAATCTTCCCCAAGCTCGGTGTCGAAAACCGCACTTCCGCCGCTGGGGTAGCACTGCGTGTTTTATCCGCAGAACGCTGATTCTTTCTGTTGGGTGTTGTCTATTTATTATTGTTTGAGTAAGTAGTTACTTATTTAAGAAGTCTATAAATTACTCTATGCTGCTTTTTTTATCGCATCATGAAAGGCGACTTTCTCATGACTATCCAGTACAAAGTAAATCAAGCTATTACGGCAGATCAGTTTATTACGTTGCTGTCGAAAACCACATTGGGCGCGCGTCGTCCAATCGATCACTTGGACACCATCAACGCTATGTTGAAACACACTAATCTGCTGATTACCGCATGGCAGGGTGAGGCGCTTGTTGGTGTGGCGCGTTCAGTGACAGATTTTGCCTTTTGCTGCTATTTATCAGACTTAGCCGTGGATGAATCCGTACAGGCATCGGGGATCGGTAAAACCTTGATTCGAATGACCAAACAAGCCTTACAGCCCAAGTGCTCTTTGATCTTATTGTCTGCGCCGCAAGCCGTAGCGTATTACCCTAAAATTGGCTTTACCCAGCACAACAGTGCGTGGGTGCTAACCAGTGTTGATGATTTAAAATAATATAACTTGACCCGAATTTTCAGCTAACGCCTACTAGGCTTGAAGCAATACTTCTTAGATTCAGTGGCATTTTATTATTTAGAAAAGGTTATAGGACGTTAGTTATGAAGATTACCGATTTACCCTTTGGTGTGACCGATTGGCAAGGTGTGGAGAAAACCACCCATAAAGGTGAAAGTGGCTTTGCTTATTGGAAGACGAAACAGTTTGGCGATATCCGTGTGCGTCTGGTGACATACTCAGCAGGGTATTTAGCGGACCATTGGTGTACTAAAGGTCACATTCTTTTTTGCATGAGTGGCGAGTTGAAAACCGTATTGAAAGACGGCCGTACTTTTGTTCTGTCCGCTGGCATGAGTTATCAAGTGGCCGACGATGCCGAGCCCCATCGTTCTTCAACAACAGAAGGCGCCACTCTTTTTATTGTTGATTGAGGCATTGCCCCCCCCAGATCCATTTAGAAGGGGCGTTATTAAGCTCAGCTGTTACTGCTAGGTTTGCGATTACGACGTGCGGGTGCAAGTGGTTTGCTACGCAGTCCTTGGCCAGGGGTTACTTCGGCTTTTGGCGCTGGGCGGCGGTTACCAGACTTAGGTGCATTACCCTGTTTAGCCGGGTTGCCGCCTTGCTTCGCGCCATTGCTTTGTCTTGGCGCATTGGTTTGTTCACGGGGTCTTTTTGGTTTGTTAGGCTTGATTGGACGCGTATCCAGCGTGGTGTCAGGCAACATATGTGTTGGCATGAAATCATCTTCAT
>CAZBUC010000374.1:0-2587 GCA_964494965.1 uncultured Maribrevibacterium sp. | reverse complement strand
ATCAATGAAGGCATCAGCGCGTAATTCATCTAGCCAGTTACTTAAAACAAGGTCTTGTTTTTGTGCTGTGAGGGCGCGTTCTGCATTAGTGCGTTTCACGCTGTCACTAATATCCGCTTCGCGACGACCTTCTACCTGAAGGATGTGCCAGCCAAATTGAGTGCGAAAAGGTTTACTGATGTCGCCAATGTCGGTTTGATCCATCATTTCTTCAAACTCAGCGACCATGGTGCCAGGGGTAACCCAGCCAAGATCACCACCTTGCAAAGTAGAGCCTTGATCTTCACTGTACTCTCTGGCGACAGTGGCAAAATCAGCGGATGATTGAAGTTTAGTATAAATCTCATCTGCTAAGTCTTTGGTCTGTGACAAGGTGCGAATCTCATTAGGACGCACTAATATGTGTCGTGCTTTTGTTTGTTGTTGCAAGGTGACATCAGGAGAGCGTTGGTCAACCAGCCATAATAAATGAAAGCCTGCGTTGCTCTGTAAGGGGCCAATTAAGGGGCCTTTTTCTGTTTCTATGGCACGAACGAATAACGGAGGCAGTTGGTTCATTGGGCGCCAGCCTAAATCGCCTCCTTCAATGGCAAATTGACCGTCGGAGTTTTCTAACGCTTGTTGAATAAAGTCGTCTTCTGTTTTTATTGCTTGAGCAATACGGTTAATGTCAGTTTGAGCTTGCTCGGGATTGTTTGCTCTTACCAACAGGTGGCGAAGACGTACTTGTTGCTTTTCTTTTGATGCGCTGGTGTTTGAGCTTAAGTAATCGTCAATCTCTTGATCTGTAATAACGATGCGTTTACGGGTGATGTCACGTTTGATGTTATTAATGAGAATTTCTTGCTCTATCTGGTCGCGATAGCGAGCATAATTAATACCCTTACTGGCGAGAACCGTCTTTAAGCCTTGAAGGTCTAAGTTCATATTCTTGGCGACCCCCATAATAGCATTATCCACGTCGCTGTTAGGCACTCTCATACCTACTTTGCGAGCATAATTAACCTGTAGGGTTTCCTCTATCATTTGGTTTTGTATTTGTCGGTAAATGTTGTCCGTCATGACTCCGCCAGGGATACGTTCTTTGACAATTTCAAAACGGTTTTCTATATCGCTTTGCAAAATAGGTTGTGAGTCGACAATGGCTGAAATGCCATCAATTTTTATAGGGGCAGCATGCAACCAGGTTGCAGACAATGCAGTAAAAAGAGTGAGGGTGAAAAAAGAAAGCAACTTCATGATTAATATCCAACGTTTCCTTGGTTCCAATAGGTATTAGCAATGTTGGCTTCGTTGTTTCCGCGCCCCGCACTGCTTAAACTGCGTAAAATGAATTGTAAAAAAATGCCCCTGTCGTACTCGTTATTATCGTTAAGCCAGTCTTGATAGCTTAAGGATACTTTCAAGCAGCAGTTTTCATAACCAAAGCCAACCACTTCTTTTGTGGCATCTTCGCGTAAAAAGTCATAGGTGTATTGCGTATACATAGACCAATTTTGGTTAAGTGGAAAAATACTGCCGATGCTGGCTTGTTTGGCGTCGTCATCGGATTGAGTATTATTGATCGAATACAAATAACTCAAATTAATTTTTATGTCGTCTTTTGGTGACAGTGACGCAATGACTTGAGCCACGTTTATCTCATTGTTGTTTGGGTCATAATTTACATTCCCCGTTAGGCTGTAACGATCACTATTGTAACTGGCTGACGTTAGTAAATCGCTGCGTTTTGCATCATCAATGGCGACGTTTTGGTTTGTATTACCCGTAATACCAACATAACGGTCTTCTAAATAAAAGATCTGACCGGCTTTAAACGACCATCTTTCATTATTATTTTCATCATATAGACGACTTTCAACACCTAAGGTCACTTGTTCTGTGTCGCCAATGCGATCATTGCCGTTGAAGCGGACATGATTAAAAGCCTGTGAATAGGTTAAAGTGGGTTCACTTGCATCGAAGTTAGGAATCCCATCTTGATCCTCATAGGGGGCGTTGAGATAACTGATGCGTGGTTCAAGGGTTTGCCGCCACGGCTGACTGCGTTGGCCGATACGACGCTCGAACGCAATGGACGTATCTAGGTAGTGGGTTAAATGGCCGACCGAAGCGGATTCTTCGTTGGCGGTTTTATAATCGTAAAGATCATAACCTCGGTATTGTGCCAATATTCCGGCATCTAAGCGTCCCCAAGCGTTTGATAAAGTAAGCTTAGCGTCTTGATTTAGTACCCTTCTTTGTCCGTCAAAATTGTCTTCGGCAGGATCGTAGAAGTCGGTGTATTGTGCGTTGATGTCATAATCAAAGTAGTTTGACGTTAAACGGTAGGAACTGGCTACGCGCGGCCGCCATTCAAAAGGTTGGTTTATCGTCTCATCAGGCGTTTGATAGGTCAGATACGTGACTGTGTTAAGAAAGTTGCCGTTGTTAAATCCCACATATAGGCTGCGTTGATAATGGTCTTTTTCGCCAATGGATGTGCTGTTTGCCTCGGGGTACTTGTCGTCGGTTGGGTTATCTTCCAGTAAAAAACCCGCGTTAAAATGCTTATTAAAGCGTTGTTCTGTCGTGAGTTTTAAGAGTG
>CAZBUC010000373.1:0-2590 GCA_964494965.1 uncultured Maribrevibacterium sp. | reverse complement strand
GTCGCCACCTTGCATGGAGAGATTCTTGGCAAACCCTACACCGAAGAAAATGCAGTAAAACAGCTCGCTAAATTTAGCGGAGAGAAGGTCACTTTCCTAACTGGTCTTTGCGTATTCGATCAACACACACAGGCCTATCAGTATAGCTTAAACGAATATTACGTTTACTTTAGAGATCTATCACAAAGCGAGATACAACAATACATCTCAATCGAACAACCTCTAGACTGTGCCGGCAGCTTTAAATGCGAAGGACTCGGGGTCTGTTTATTTGAAAAAATGGAAGGGGACGATCCAAACAGCTTAATAGGCCTACCACTCATTTCCTTATGCAGACAACTCCGAGAACTAGGCATAAACCCTATCGGCTAACTAATTCCCCTTGGGGAACGAATAATAATTCGAGGTCGGAGACTCCAACCCATCTAGCGCTTTGAGCGTAACGTCATACCCAAAGTCAATTAACTCTTTGGCGCGCCAGAACTCATAAAAACCAGAAATGTCTTTTGGTATAGAGATCAGCAAATCAGGCGGATAACCGGCCAACTTATATTGCGTTAGGGATTCCTGCATCGTTTCAAACATCATGTTAATGGTTTGGAGTCTTCCCCAACTTTCTGGTGAATAGCTAGCCTCTTCACTCTCCGACCCATTACCCTTTGAAAAAAAACCTTTCGCACTTTGCCACCATGCAGGCGCAGCAAAACGACTTTCTGATTCGTCTTGTGGAATACCCTCGGCAGCACCATTCAAGTCCACAGCCACAATGTAATCAGCTCCCGCAGGCACACAGGGAATAATAGGTAAAGGATTAAGCACGCCTCCATCCACGTACATACGGCCATTCAGCAACACTGGAGACACAATAGACGGAATCGCTGACGACGCCCGCATCGCCGTGATTAAATCGCCCTGCTGAAACCAGAACTCTTTTTGCTTTAACAAATCAACGGCAATCGAGGTATAACTGATGGGTAATGACTCGATCGCAACATCGCCAATAATGCCCTTAACCTTTTCGAAAAAACGGTCACCTTTGAGATATCCGCCGTTTGAAAAAGACATGTCCAATAGCCGCACCAAACCCACTCGATCAAGGGATTCCGCCCACTCACGGTATTCTTGCAATTTACCTGCTGCGAACACCCCACCAACAATGGCACCAATCGAACAACCTGATATGCTAACAATTTCATAACCGCGAGCTTCGATCGCCTCAATAACGCCAATATGTGCATTCCCTCTTGCCGCGCCACTACCCAACACCAAGGCTACTGTCTTTTTGCTACTCACAAACAAACCTACTAATCAAAAACCACAATTAACAATATTACTGAATAAACATAAAATATAACGACAAAAAACTCATTGTGTTGCGTAAACAAAAGAAATACGGTTAACGCCCAGCGACTCTACCCCTAGGTCAGCCACATTAATAAATCGCACATTATCTTTTAATTGTTCCCCCAACCCCGCTTGGATCTGTTGTATCAGCTGATCACCAGAATCAACCGCATTTTTCGTAGCGGTTTTTTTACTCGTCACAAAACCAATAACACTTTCACCAGTAGGCAAATCCCTTACAAAACGACGAATTCCTGGTATGTCCAAAGCGTCCAATTGAGCAACAATGCTAAACTCGGTACCGTAAGAATCAGCCGATTTCACCTCATCGATTCTGACCATCACATCGCCAGCGCCTCGACGATTAATGTACAGCATTTGATAGAGCTCTTGCTGACCCTTCACAACTAACAAATATTGGTTTTGATCCGCACCGTTCAACAAATAATCGTTAAAAAAATCATTTGCCCAAGCATTACTACTTCCACAACTACGACTCTCACACTCAAATAAAATAGTACGATTTTTGGTTAACATTTGGGCACGATAGTGGGCAACAATAGTACTAATATCCGCACTTCTATCAATTTTGTGCAAAGACGTCAGATAATCACCTTGAACTCGAATAACAGATTCTGGCTCCCAACCACGACCAGAGCGACCGATTCTTCCTAACGGAACACTCACCCACTCTTCCGCCTGAGAAAGACTTTTAACAAGTTGAGCATCTCTGTAAGGCTCAATAGTTAAGATATTTGCAAAAGAGAAACTGCTTATCGTAGCCAATAGTGATAACGCTATTATATGTAGTTTAACCATGTCATTTTCCTTTAGCCTCAACGAGGTCGGTGTTACGGATTAGTTTTGATGAATAAAGCGCTGGATTTCATTTGCAACAGAAAGACAAGTCTCTGGCTCAAGATGAAAATGATGATTCCCTTCCAGCCATTTCAAGGTGATCCATGGAAACTGAACCGCTCGCTCTTTTACAAACTTTGGCGTGTCACGATACACCCCTTCTTTAGCGACAAGCGCAAGCGTTGGGCATTTTATTTCACGAATAAAAGCATCAATACTCTCCTCATCCATACGAAAAGGAGAGGGAAATGTTAGCTTACCGTCATGGCGCCAACGCCAAGCACCGTCGCTGCTCTCATAAGCCCCTCGCTCGACCAAGAAAGCTGAGGCAGGTTTAGACAGCGATGTAAAACCTTCCATTCTAGCCAAAACCATGGCCTCTTTTGAT
>CAZBUC010000372.1:0-2602 GCA_964494965.1 uncultured Maribrevibacterium sp. | reverse complement strand
TCAACATTTTTATCCAAAGCCTGATGGCTTAGTAGTTACCCGGTAAGATTGGTTTGAGTAGCGTTTGGGCAGTAACTGCTTTAGCCGCCCAGACCGCTAAAGCGGTTACTACGACCTTATTTCTGGATGGTCACTAAGTGTGAACGAAACACTGTAGTAACGCACTTCAACATTGTTTACCATTGTAAGAGCATAAGACAATTTTGGGTCAGGATCACGGCATATCACAAGACCCGTAACCCCTTAACCATTGGTGCAGAGGTTTTGCTTTACCCATTCCATATACCGAAGCACTTGTCCAACAACCTGATCTGACGGACGACCTTTTTTTAGCTCAATTACTACGAAAGAATTCGATACCCGCTCCACTGCTAAAATATCAATTGAGCCGATGCCGGTTGAGTATTGTTGACCGTCATTGCCGTCCAAATCTTCATAGAGTTTTAGCTTCCCTTTAAATATTGCATTGAAGTTGCTGACGATGAATTCTTCGAGATATTTTTCCAGCATAAACTCGCTTGGATTTTCGACTGGCTCCTCTGGAGGGACGTGTGATTCTGTACCTTCCATGAGTGAAAAGTATTGGCTTTCAGCGATCTCATAAACGGTGTGCATTGGAAAGACAATACTTGTGAAAGCCTTATTACGTGGCTGGCTGTCCCATTCAACGCCTAAAAAGTTTGGATGAGAATTTTCCGGGGATGCTAGATAAGGGTTGTTACCAGGGGCGTAAAAACCAGTTTTGATCACCTTGCCAACCGCCGCCAACACTTTTCTACCCCGTCTGGCAATTACCACGTCGCCCACAGAAATCTCGTTGTGAAATGACCAAAGCATATTTACGAAAAGAGATTTAGTTGCGTTCGGTCTATCTGGATAAGCTAAAGCCACGGCTTCGCCAAGTGCTTCGCGGGTCATCTTGGATGGGTCGCCAACCTGACTCCATCCTATAGAAATCACGTTATGGGCGAGATCAAACTGCCAAACCTTCTCGAATATTTCGGGATTTTTAGATTCAAATGGAGCAATTACCCAATAACGTGCCATAATTACCTTGTGTAATAAAAGTGCGCCTCAACCGAAAAGATAACTTGCGCTGTCTTTAAGATTTCGTTGCGCCGCAGCCAATTATCGCTTTGCTCAACGGCTCGCCGGGTGATTAAATCCACATCCCGGTTGAGCAGGGATTGGAGTTCTTGCTCCATTTTAACGTGATCAAACAAGCCCCAATCGGCGTCGGCCGTGAAAGTAACCAGTAAATCAATATCGCTGTCCGGCCTAAAATCATCTCGCAGGGCGGAGCCAAAAAGGGCTAATTCCTGAATTTTCCAACGGCGGCAAAATTCAGCGATCTTATTCTTGTCAACGACAAATTGAATACCTTCCATAATTTCCCCTACAGCTTGCGTTCGTGAAACGCCATTGCCTGACGACTAATTTTTTCACCGCTCAATTCTGCAAAAAGATTTTGCCGTTTGTCTGCTTGCCATAACACCTTATCTCCCGCTGATGCGGAGGATTCGTTGATCTATACGCCTTTGGCGTTGGACATTGTTTGTTGGAGTCAGGCAATTTCTCGCTTGCCCAGACTTTCCGCCAGGATTGACGTGACCAACGAATTCATGCTAACGCCTTCTTGTTTGGCGCGTACAACCAGACGGGCGTGAATGCTTTTGGGAACGCGCTGGATGAATTTACCGCTATAATTGCCGCCGCTCCCCGGTTCCGGCACAGGCAGGTTCATGCTTGTCAAAGCGGCGATTGTTTCTTGTAGGGCGTCCAGACCGTTCTGGATAGCTTCTTCTATCGTTTCCCCATCTGAAATACATTCAGAGAAATCGGTAAAAGAAATTAAAAAGCCCCCGCCTTCTTCATCAGACAATGGACGGATTTCAAAAGGATAGCTGCTTAAATCTCTCATGGCTTATTCCATCACAAAATCAACAAACTTTTTGATGTAGATCGGTTTGATTGGACGACGAGCGGGAACAGGTAATGTCCGGCCGTCGGAGCGGACAAAAACAACATGGCTTGTGCCGCGCTGCCGCCACTCAATTTCGTAGGCGTTGGCGACAGTTTTCAGACTTTCAATCCGCCAATCCCGCGGATTGTTCTACATCTGTTGAAGAATTTTGTCTGCTTTACTCACAAGAGATATGATACTAAATGTGATAGCATATAGCAAGAGAGGAAATCTGGCGATCTATCTTCCTCTAATGCGCGTCGCCGGGGCCGAGATAAAATTTTGCGTCGCCACCAGCGCCCCGTCCGGGTTGTAGGCCAACCCCACGCCCACATGCGTCCAGATCGGGTTGAGCAAGTTGCCCCGATGGTTGGTCAGGCTGCGCGGCTGGTTCATGAAGGCGTTATGAATCTCATAAACGCCCTGTTCCGAATGGCTTTGCTCGCCGTAGACGACACCGATGTTTTCACCGCAGGCCACGTAGCGGATGTGGCTGTGGTCTAGCCGCTGTGCGGCGGTTATTCCTTCTGGCGTGATGTGGGCCACGTATTGCCTTTGCAGCATATCGGCGGCGTGTCCGCGGGCGATGTCGGCCAACTGGTTGTGCCAGGTGAGGTGGCTGGTCGCCAGCCAGCCGGG
>CAZBUC010000371.1:0-2602 GCA_964494965.1 uncultured Maribrevibacterium sp. | reverse complement strand
TAGTACCCGCCGCAGCCGCTGTACTGGTAGGAGTCGCAGGCGCCGCTTTAGGTTTAGCAACAGAAAAGCTTTTACCAAAGCTCTTACCGCCACCCAATTTTTTAGCATGTACGTCAGCGCTGTAAGCGCCTGCACCAATCGCTAAAACAAACGCCATTAAAATGGCATATACAGATGTTTTCACTGGTTTTCTCCTATTATTTAAAATTGACTAGACCAACGGCATTGCGTAGGTCTGAAATCATGCTTCTTGCTCGCGCTCGCGCTTTTTCGGCACCGGCTTGCAGTATTTCTTCCACGTGAATTGGGTTCGATATTAATTCCAGATACTTTTCACGTGGCTCACTCAGTTGACCATTGATCAGGGTAAAAAGTTCCTTCTTCGCCTCGCCCCAAGCAATACCCTCTGCAAAATTCTGACGCATTTGCTGCGTTTGTTCTGGTGTCGCAAACGCTTTATAAATATCAAACACAGTAGAGTCATCAGGGTCTTTCGCTTCCCCCGGTTCTAACAGGTTGGTTTTGATTTTATTGATGCCTTTTTGTAACTTTTTCTCAGTATCAAATAATGGAATCGTATTGTTGTAACTCTTGCTCATCTTACGACCGTCTAAGCCTTTAAGAATGGAGCCTTCTTCACCCACCACCGCTTCCGGTAATACGAAATGTTCACCAAATAAATGGTTAAAACGACCCGCAATGTCGCGCGCCATTTCGATGTGTTGAATTTGATCACGACCAACCGGCACTTTATGGGCGTTAAAGGCCAAAATATCCGCCGCCATTAACACTGGGTAGCAAAACAAGCCCATAGTGATACCAAAATCTGGATCTTGGCCATTAGCAAGATTGTCATCTACCGCGCCTTTGTAAGCATGGGCGCGATTCATCAAGCCTTTTGCGGTGACGCAGGTCAGTAGCCAATTCAGCTCAGCAATCTCAGGAATATCAGATTGACGGTAAAAAGTTGCTTTATCCGTGTCCAAGCCACACGCTAGCCAGGTCGCCGCAATTTCTAAACGAGACTGTTTCACACGCTCTGGATCCTGACACTTGATCAAGGCATGATAGTCTGCAAGAAAGAAGTAAGATTCCGTGTTTTCTTGACGGCTCGCTTCGATCGCTGGACGAATGGCTCCCACATAGTTACCTAAGTGAGGAGTACCTGTGGTGGTAACACCGGTTAAAACAATTTCTTTTGCCATTGTTGCTACTCTTTCCTACTTTACACAATGTTGAAATGTTGCTTACCCTACCATAAAAAAACGACCGCAAGAATCACGCATTACGATTATTTAATCTGATGTTTTACAAGCTTTTTTACGTCTTCAGCAGATAGTGGAGCCGAATAGTAAAATATCAATGCCAAAGCTCATCAATAAGGCCTGAATAACGCTCAATACGAGCACTCGTTGCACTACGAATTAAGCCGCTCGATCCCCATAACACAAAGGACCTCTTCGCTCGAGTAATACCGGTATAAAGCAACTCTTTGGTTAATACTGGCGAAGGCGTCATAGGCAATAACAAAGCCACATGATCAAACTCTGACCCTTGAGATTTATGCACTGTCATAGCAAAGACCACTTCAAACTCACTCAAACGACTCGGCAGCAAGCCAGTAAAAGAACCATCAGGCTGCATAAACCATACTCGAAGACGCTGAAACTCATCGGGCATACAAAGGCCAATATCGCCGTTAAACAAGCCCAATGCCGCATCATTTCGGGTGAGCATCACGGCTTTCCCCGGATACCAAACATGGGGATCTTTTACGCGTCCCCGCTGATAGAAATACTGCTCCAACTGAGCGTTCACCTTCTCGACACCAAACTCCCCTTGGCGAACCGCCGTCAGAATCTGGTAACGTGAAAACACCTCATAAAGTTTGGCAATATCAAGGTTCTGACGCACCGCTTCCCAATAATCATCATACCCTTTGGCGAGAGTCGCAATATCGGCCTTGGTCTGTCCTTCTTCTGGCGTTCGCCATTCAACATCCGTGTTATTAGACTGCAAGCAACGCAATACCGCTAGGCTGTCCCCAGCGTTCATGGCTTTTGCCAAGTATCCAATGCCACTATTGGCATCAAAGCGATAGCTGGTTCTTAGCAAGGTCAAGGCTCGGCTGATGGGCGGCGCTGACGCATTGCCAAACGGCGCAAGGTTTTCTCCAGTAAGACGGCTCAGTCGCTCAGCCCATTCTGGTTGGAAGTAAACCTCTTCGATGCCATAGGATAAATCCCCCAGTACACTGCCCGCTTCTACCGAAGCCAGTTGATCTTTGTCGCCTAGCAAAATCAGTCGTGCCTGAGGCGGCATAGCATCAATCAATTTTGCCATCATTGGCAAATCCACCATAGACACTTCGTCCACCAGCAACACATCCAAATGCAAGGGGTTTGCTTTATTGTGCTTAAAACGACTGCGGCCAAAATCGCTTCCTAACAAGCGATGCAAAGTACTAGCTTGCTCTGGAATGGCAAGCTTAACCTCATCACTTAATGGCAAACCCGCTTTGGCTTTTGAAATGGATTCCGTTAGACGCGCCGCGGCTTTGCCGGTTGGCGCGGCTAACTCAATACGCAACGCCTTACCTTCG
>CAZBUC010000370.1:0-2603 GCA_964494965.1 uncultured Maribrevibacterium sp. | reverse complement strand
AAACGGCATCCGGCATAGACGAGCCCGTTGCCGCTTCGATTACGGTTTTATGCTGCTGTAAAAACGCCGCTAAATGGCGTGTAAAAGCAGGATCCGATTCGTAAGGCAAACCCAAGGTGTGCATGGCGTAATCGCTCTTTTGCACCTTGTCATCGTGATTCACCAAAGGAAAAAAACCACTACGAATTTGTTCTAATAGGGTGTCTCTCGACACCTCAAACTTTTGTGAACCGCCGATTAAACGACTACCACCACCCAGCACGGTAATACTTAATGACTCGGGCGCGTCTTTGCCTAGCAAGGTTTCTTTGGCTTGACGTGTCTGTTGAACCAAAGCGCCTAAGCGGGTCGCTGACAAGGCAGAAATTTGCTTCGGATCGAGCTGGAAAGCCAAGGCTTGATCTAAATTATCGCCCCCCAGCAACAGATGTTCCCCTACCGCGATACGCTTAAGCGCCACGCTGGTATTTTTTGCTGATGTCGGCTGAATAGCAACCAAACTAAAGTCACTGGTACCACCACCAATATCGACGACCAAAAGCATTTTTTTATCGGCCAGCGCGGCAAGCCTTTCGTCATTATTAATGTAATGGTAACAAGCCGCTTGTGGCTCTTCTAAAAGGTATAAATCGTTTAGACCAGCCAGTTTAGCGGCTTCCAGTGTTAATGCTCGCGCATCTTCATCAAAAGAAGCTGGCAAGGTTAACGCGATCGATTGAGACTCTAACGGCGCATCGGCAAAGCGATGGTTCCAGCTCTGCTTAATGTGCAATAAGAGCATTTTACTCGCTTCAAGTGGACTGAGTTTTTTAGGGAATTCACTGGCCCATGGCAAAATCGCCGAGCGACGATCTACTTGACGATGGCTCAACCAGCTTTTCGCACTTTGGATGAGCTGCCCAGCTCGACGTTGACCTAACGCTAATGCCCCAACACCAAGGATTCGTTCTTTATCGCAATGACGCCAAGGCAAAACCGGATCGAGTTTACCCACTTCATCAGACGCCAATACGTAAATGGCATTCGGCAAATAGGTAAATTCTTGCACTGAACCATCGACCATCACTTGTGGAATAGACAGCAACTCTGGTTCAGCTTGCTTAGGAAAAGCTCCATCACCATAAATAGGAATGAAGGAGACAACGCAATTGGTTGTCCCCAAATCAATGCCTACTCGATATTTGTTTTGAAAAGCCGCTTGCGCCATGGTTTAAGACTCCCTAACTTGAAACTCAATCGTCCAACTTAGGTCAGATTGGGTATCATGTGCTTGCAATAACAGCAATCCCAATTCGGTGACACGCGACGTTAAATACACTCGAACCATCTCACCAGACGAATAATGCCCCGCATCTAAACGAACAGACAAGGGGTTGAGTTCCTCGAGTTGAGCAAGCGAAAAAGACGCTATCACTTTGCCGACAGAATGCGCTTCGTTGTTTTTTGATTGGAAAAAACGGAAGGTTACCGTTTCGCCAACAACGAGTGAAAACTCATTCGGGAGCATTTGCTCTTCGGAACCTTCTTCTAAGCCAAAAGGGGCAACACAAATAGCATCGACAGGTGGCGCCATGCCCGGAATCGCTGGCATTGGACTGACCACACCAATGTAATAATTAGCCGCCAAACCACTCTTTACTTTAACACCGCCTTGCGCTTGCACTTGGGCATAATAAGTCGCGCCTTTGGCGACCGCGTGATCCAAATGTGATGGCGTCAGCATGGTTAACTCTCTACCGCTCAACGACTCAGACAGCATGGCTGCTAAGCGAGTTTCTAAAGTACTGCGAATCACATTGGCGTTAAACACACCACCGTTTAACAATACTTTGCTGGGCTTCACATCATGC
The DNA here is from genome assembly GCA_964494965.1 of uncultured Maribrevibacterium sp. Lineage (GTDB taxonomy): Bacteria > Pseudomonadota > Gammaproteobacteria > Pseudomonadales > Marinomonadaceae > Marinomonas. The sequence goes on along the minus strand of CAZBUC010000370.1, from coordinate 753 downwards.
TGTGCTATGAACTCACTGATGTGACGGGTAATCGCTGGATCCCCTTCGTAATCCAAATTGATCGCACTAAAACCACTGCGTGCTGATTTTTGAGCTTGCTCACCTAACTTTACTTGCGGGAAGAAACCCTCGATCAAAAGCTGCTGAACATCATTTTGTGTCAAGGTCGCTTTGATGCTGTTATTGAACAAACTACGACCCCGACTTGGAACGACAACACTGACGTCCTCTAGGTCTGCATTAGACAACAAGCGCTCTTTTGCCTCACGACAAGCTTGCGTTAAACCGCTGATTTGCCAAGGTTCGAGATGGGTACCATTTTGTGCCAATTGCGCGGCTACATGATAGGTCAGCGTCAAATCCATATTGTCGCCACCCAGCAAAATATGACGACCCACTGCCACTCGCTCTAGACCAAGCGCACCCTCTTGCTCAACCACTTGGATTAATGACAGATCCGTCGTACCACCGCCAACATCAACAACCAAAATATGATCATTGACGACTAGGCTGTCTGCCCAATTTTGCTGATCACTTAACCAAGCGTAAAACGCCGCTAGTGGCTCTTCGATCAAACGGGCACGCAAACCGACTTTTTCTGCCGCTTGCTCAGTAATGGCGCGAGCTGCAGGATCAAATGATGCGGGTACGGTAATCACAACGGTTTGCTCGGCAATCGGTGCATGAGGAAATTGATTCGTCCATGCACTCACCAGATGGGCCAAAAGCGTTTCCGTGACTTGCGCCGGAGAC
>CAZBUC010000369.1:0-2607 GCA_964494965.1 uncultured Maribrevibacterium sp. | reverse complement strand
CTCAGTAATGCCAGCGGCTTCTGGATCGGCTCCTACTTGAGCAGCATCACCTGCACCATGTGTTTTACCAAAGGTGTGACCACCCGCCACCAAGGCAACGGTTTCTTCGTCGTTCATCGCCATGCGTTTGAAGGTATCGCGTATGTCGTGGGCAGAAGCCAACGGATCAGGCTTACCATTTGGGCCTTCTGGGTTGACATAAATTAGACCCATTTGCACGGCAGCAAGGGGGTTTTCTAAATCACGCTCACCTGTGTAACGCTCATCGTCAAGCCAGGTTTTTTCCGTGCCCCAGTAAATATCATCTTCAGGCTCCCAAACATCGACTCGTCCGCCTGCAAAACCAAAGGTTTCAAATCCCATGGACTCTAATGCGCAGTTACCCGCCAATACCATTAAATCTGCCCAAGAAATTTGACGACCGTATTTTTGCTTGATGGGCCAAAGTAGGCGACGCGCTTTATCCAAGTTAACATTGTCAGGCCAGCTATTTAGCGGAGCAAAACGCTGAGTACCAGACGAGGCACCACCACGACCATCTGCTGTACGGTAGGTTCCTGCACTGTGCCACGCCATACGAATAAAGAAAGGACCATAATGACCATAGTCTGCTGGCCACCAGTCCTGTGAATCTGTCATTAGTGCATACAAATCTTGGCGCACCGCTTCTAAATCTAACTGATTAAAGGCGTCCGCATAATTGAAATCCTCGCCCATAGGATTCGATTTTGCTGAGTGCTGATGTAAAATTTTTAAATTTAGTTGGTTCGGCCACCACTCTTTGTTCGAAGTACCACGGCCTGCAAATTGTCCGGCGCTTGTTGCATCGGTTGCGCCATGGTTAAAAGGGCATTTACTTTCATTTGACATAATACTTTCTCCTGCTTATTGCCTAACTCTTTTTTGTTATAATAGTTATAGACTTAAAAAACCAAACAAACCAATAAATAAAAACTAACAATACGATAGGCCTGATCGCAAAAACTCATTCCCTATCGTCTTTTCAGTAGCAAAACCCGCCTATAATCAGAATTACACAGCCACTTTATGGCAGTATGATAGAAGCACACCATGACAGAGGAGTTACCATGCAGATTATCAATGCCCGTTTACGCCATCGCTCTGAGTTGTTTTCTCTTCATATTACCGAAGGTTGTTTTAGTAAAATTGAAACACAAGAAAACACACTTTCACCGACAGAGAAAATGATTGACGCTAAAGGGCAGCTAATCTGTGCACCCTTTGTCGAACCACACATTCACCTTGATGCCGCCCTCACGGCTGGCGAGCCAGAATGGAACCAAAGCGGCACACTTTTCGAAGGCATCGAACGTTGGCGCCAACGTAAACCCATGCTTAATGAAGCGGACATTCGTCGACGAGTATTGTCCACCATAGAACTGTTAGTACAGAACGGAGTACAGGCTATTCGCACCCATGCGGATACCACAGACCCGTCGTTAATCGGCGTTCGTACACTGTGTGCGCTGCGTGATGAACTTAAAGATAAAATTGATTTGCAAGTGGTGGCCTTTCCGCAAGACGGCATGCTGTCTTACCCGAACGGTTTGAAACTGATGGAAGAAGCCTTGGAGATAGGTGCCGACGTGGTCGGTGGCATTCCACACTTCGAATACACACGAGAACTGGGTGAAAAATCTGTCAAGCTCATCATAGAGCTCGCCAAAAAATACGATCGTTTGGTGGATGTGCATTGTGATGAAATCGATGATCCAAACTCGCGTTTTTTAGAGTTTCTTGCCTGCGAAGCGCTGTTTCATGACATGGGAGCAAAAGTCACCGCCAGCCACACCACCGCCATGCACTCTTACGACAATGCCTACTGTTCAAAACTGTTCCGGTTATTAAAAAACTCAGGGATCAATTTTATCTCTTGTCCGACGGAGAGCATTCACTTGCAAGGTCGTTTTGACACCTATCCTAAACGTCGCGGTGTCACCCGGGTCAAAGAATTACGAGAAGCCAATATTAATGTGTGCTTAGGGCAAGACTCTATCTTCGATCCTTGGTATTCCCTTGGCAACGGCAAACTACTGCGCACCTTAGATTTTGCCTTACATATTTGTCAAATGATGGGCTATCAAGATTACGCAAAAGCGTTAGACATGATAACCGACAACAGTGCTCGCACGCTGTGTTTAGAAGGTTATGGCATAAACGTAGGCAACCCTGCTAACTTCATTTTACTGGAAGGCCATGACGACTACAGCGTGATTCGCCGTCAAGGCGAAGTATTGCTCTCGGTACGCCATGGAGAAATCATCATGCAACGTCAAGCGGCGACCGTGATGACGCCACCTTGGGTTGCACAAACACCAAGTCACTAATGCCTTAAAGCGACTTAATTAGTAGGAGGTTTTGAGGGTTACCTGCAGCAAAAGCCAGCACGTTTTCAAACGCGATGTTAAAATACAATTCGTAATTGGCTTTTTCAACGTAACCAATGTGCGGTGTACACAGCACATTGGGCAGTGACAACAAAGGCTGGTTATCGATATAAGCCGGCTCACATTCAAACACATCAACCGCCGCGCGCTTTGTTGGATTCAACAACATTTCTTGATACAAGGCGCCACCTTCGACCAA
>CAZBUC010000368.1:0-2611 GCA_964494965.1 uncultured Maribrevibacterium sp. | reverse complement strand
CGCTTGAAGACGGTTGATCTGCATTAAGCTGTTGAGGCGTGATAAGGTAAAAAATTCTTTGAAAAAGCTGTAATGAATTGGGAAATTATCAACAACGGGGTCAGAAAATGCTTCGCCTTTAGCGACGTTAAAGAAGAATAACGCCGTGAGTGTTTGGTTCATGTGAACACCAAGCAATTCACCAAAAGTAGAAAAACCGGCGGCTTTGATTTGTTGAAAAGCGGTTAACTCAGGCAGTGCTTTTGCGTTATTTAGGCGCCGTAAAATACAGTCGTTTGCCAGCATGGCAACGGGCTTAGGTTTGCCTTTCATAAATTCATCAAAGGCTTGCTTTGTGCTGTCTGCAAAGCCTTTAGCTTGCACTAAAATAAGTTCGTCACCAAAGTCTAGATCACAGAAAAAATGAATGACTTTTTTGTTTAAGTCTATGTTCGCAATAGAGCGAATAAACAGTTCTTTGCCGATCTCAACGGCAAACGAATGGCTAATGAGTTTTTTATCTAGATCAGTGGGTTGGCATTGGAAGTAGTCACACAGGTGATCAACAATATTGACTATTTTGCCGGTGGATTTTGAAATGACCGTGGTGACGGTGCGTTTTTGTGGGTCTGATTCGGCAATATAAAAGGAGCGCTGGGTTTTTTGAAAATTGTGCGTTTTCAGAATTCCGTAGCGGATATTCTCTGCCAGCTTAGTGAAAATCACCACCGCACAGTGATGAGCGACTTTGTTGCCATCATAGACACTGGCTTGTTTGAAATCCAACTTACCCCCTGCTGAGCCGCCAATAAAATGGCAAGGGAAGCGCTGGCTGTCGTACAGGGCTTTCATAAAAAAGTTTTCGCTGGATGACAAACCGTCAATAAAGGTAATCGCAATGGTGTCTTGATAATTGACCGGCATTTCCACGTTGAGCTTTTCTATTTCGGACTGAATGGCTGCAATCCTATCTTGCTTAGATTTGTTGATCTTGCCTTGTTTTAAGTCTTCACAATGCAGTGGAATGGTTTTGATCTCGGTTGCAGCGAGCAAATCTTCACTGAAACTTTGTAGCACAATAGAGTCCCATTGACCTTCCGTGGTCTGATAGAAGTTTTTTTGCTGGCTGTTCAACTCGCCGGCGGTCATGACGGCGACTACCTTGTTACAAAATGGCGTGTATTTTTGAATCTTGCTCACGACGTTTTCAAAATTCAGGTTAGAGGAGACAAAGGCAAGAATGAGTTGCGTTTTTTTGCCTCGGAACTGCAGCGCCGATAAGCTGGCCTCTGACAGTTCAGAGTGGGTAAGCTGTAAAATCTGTACACCGTCGTGCTCTTGTGTACTGTGATGGCTGGACAGGGTTGTTCTTTTGAACCAAGACATAAATACCTCTATCTATCAAACGGCTGCATGTTAGCAAGTGATCATCTCATTCTTTAAGGTAAAACAATGTTGGCTTTGTGTATACATGGGGTGAAGAGAATAACCTTAATTTCTATAGGGGAATTGAGTCGTGACAAGTTGTAAAGCAGAGAGATAGAGGCTTTTTGGTATTGAGAAAAGCCTTGGGTTAGATATCCAGCTCTGTGACCGTTGGCTTGTAGCCACAAAACATCATAACAAGATTGCGAAAACCCGTCGCGCTGTCTGGGCCATCGAGTCCTTTGATGCTTTTGTCAATGAGCGCCAGGTAGTTTTGCATATAGGGCAAAGTAATGGCATTGTGCCGAGACATGGCGCTTTCGTAAAAAGGCACGCGTTTGTCCCAAATTTTTTCGGCTTGGCAAGCCTGGCGCACGCTGGCGGATTGCATGGCGCGCAGTAAGTTGATGAGCGTTTGGATTTCCCTGTTGAATAGCCATAAAATGATGCTGCTTTCTATTCCTTCGCCCATCAGTTGATTTAGGCAATGCATGGCGTCTTTGGTTTTGCCAAGCAGCAGTCGATCACTGAGGTCAAAAATAGAATAGCGGCTGCTGTCTGTCACAGATTCAACGACTTTTTCCGTATCAATCTTGGCGCCCCGGCCGTGTGACAAGGCCAACTTCTCAAGCTCTTGCGAAATCGCCAAAAGGTTGCCTTCACCTCTTTCACACACAATGCCAGCGGCCCCGCGGGTCAGTGTTAGCTCTAATGTCTGCGCTCTTTGTTGCACCCAGGCGGGAAGGCGGGTGGCATCAATTGGCCAAATTTGGATAAAGACGCCTTTTGATTCTAGCTGCGTGAACCATTTTGCTTTTTGAGTGCGGGCGTCAATTTTCGGTAGGGTTAATAAAATAACATTATCTTCGCTCAGAGATTGGCCCAATTGTGTTAGAGCTTTACTGTGCTTTTCACCCATTTTATCGATTTGAATATCAAAAAGGCGACGATTAGAAAACAGGGATAAACTTTGGTTTTCGTTGATGACCTCTTCCCAATCAAACTGGGCGTCGGCAACGAAGCGTAAGCGTTCATCGATCTGATGGTTTTGAGCGGCTTTACGAATCTGGTCAGCAGCCTCTTGACATAAGAGCACCTCGTCCCCTGAAAGAATATAAATCGGGGCGAGATTTTTATTCAGCTGTTGTGCTATTTGATCAACTCTGACTTTCATTCGCGTTGCCTAACCGACGTGCGGCTTATAATG
>CAZBUC010000367.1:0-2613 GCA_964494965.1 uncultured Maribrevibacterium sp. | reverse complement strand
AAGGGGATCCTTATCACTTGCTTCCTTATCACAGTCTCGATGTAGCGGCTGTGGGTGCAATACTACTAGCACCAGACACGGAATTTACAAAAAATATTTCTGAATTTCTTGATCTGAAGCCACAAGAGGTTACTAAGCTATTTGTCTTTTTTCTTGCCTTGCACGATCTTGGTAAATTTGCGTCTGCCTTCCAAGCCTTGTTTAAAGACGAACTTCATTATTTATTCGCTGGTAACCCTAATCGTCAATATGACGGAAGAGAGTTTCGTCATGATCTTCTTGGCTTGTATTTTTGGGACAAAATTAGAGATTTAGATGAGCTATACCCTCGTTCTTTAAGTAACGATGAAGAAGGTGAATGTTCGCAAACCTTGATGGTCTTCATGGATTGTGTGTTAGGTCACCACGGAAAACCGATTAATTCCGCAAAACTTGCCGAATTAACGCCCTATATTGAACGTAAGAAAAATGTCCCTGCAGCAGAACAATTTGTTCTTGATGCGTTTGAGTTGCTCCAGCCAGTTCTTCCTATTGAAAAACTAGTTGATCGAGAATGGCGTCAACGCCTGAAGCAAGTTAGCTGGACGTTAGCAGGTGTGGCGGTATTGGCGGATTGGATAGGTTCTGACCAAAATCATTTTAAATATTGTTCTACCCCTATGTTTTTGGACGAATATTGGCCAATTGCTCAACAAAGCGCAAAAGAAGCGCTAGAGGCTACAGAGTTGGTAAGGGGGTTTAATAAGGCGCCTTTTGAGTCAATTGAAAAGCACTTCAACTTTACGCCAACACCATTGCAGCAATGGGCACAAGACGTCGAAATAGACGATAGCCCTCAGCTCTTCATCCTTGAAGACGTGACGGGAGCGGGGAAAACAGAAGCAGCATTAGCGTTAACACATCGTTTATTGGCGGCTGGTGCTGCAGATGGTTTTTATTTTGGTTTGCCCACCATGGCAACCTCGAATGCCATGTATAAACGAGTGTTTGATAGCTATCAAATGATGTTTCAAGCGAATGAGGCCAAACCAAGTATTGTATTGGCACATGGCGCAAGGGAAATGAATGAGTTGTTTCAGTCGAGTGTTTTGTCTTCATCAAAAGTTGATAGTGACTACTCAACAAGTGACCAAACAGCAACGGCACAATGTAATCAATGGTTAAGTGATTCTCGTAAAAAAGCGCTGTTGGCTCCTGTTGGTGTGGGCACCATTGACCAAGCGTTACTTGCTGTTTTGCCTCGTCGCCATCAGTCCTTACGCTTATTGGGCTTACACCGAAAAGTGCTGATTTTTGATGAGGTTCACGCTGCCGATGAATACATGTTTGAGCTGTTAGAAAGCTTATTATCTTTGCACCTTCATCAAGGCGGCAGTGCTATTTTATTAACCGCTACCTTATCCATGGAGCAAAGACAGCGTTTGGCGCACATTTGGCTAAAAGAAAGCCAGCATTCTCATCTAAAGCCAACTAACTATCATTTTCCACTGGCGACAAAAGTGTCTTTTTCACCGGAAACACCATTGATTGAACATGAACTTGAAAGCCGAGCGGATGTGAGTCGTTTTGTTAAAGTGGATTATTTAGAGAATGAAAAGGCCGTCTTAGACAAAGTAATGGCATCCATAGCGCGAGGTGAGTGTGTTGTTTGGATTCGTAACTCAGTTGATGATGCTTTAAAAGCCTACGAAGCAATTCAGCCGCAAATAGCCAACCCAGATAACCTTTTATTATTTCATAGTCGATTTATGCTCGATGACCGTCAATTGATTGAGAAGCAAGTCTTGGACTGCTTTGGCAAAGGCAGTAACACAGAGAGTCGCGCTGGCAAGGTACTGATTGCCACACAAGTTTTTCAAGAAAGTTTAGATGCCGATGCCGATGTGATGATTTCCGATATCTGTCCCATAGATGATTTGATCCAGCGTGCTGGTCGTCTTCATCGCCATACTCGCAACGAACAACGCGCTTATCAATCCGGCATTACCGATACGAGATCTAGTCCAATTTTGTATCTGCATGCACCAGCGTGGTCAGATGAACCGGCTGTTGACTGGTTATCGCAGGACTTTCGCAATACGCAATATGTCTATCGTTCCCCTGGTCGTTTATGGTTAGGAATGAAAAAGCTTAAAGAGCTAGGTGGCATCAAGATGCCAGAGCAAGCTAGGGATCTTATCGAGGCGGTTTATTCAAGCGCGGCATTTGATCAAATTCCAACGACTCTATTAAAGCTTGAGCAAGCGACTCAAGGCGACGAGCTTGCAAAAGCGAGTAAAGCTAAATCTAACCGATTGAAATGGCAAGACTATGGTTACAGCGATCACAGTAATCAATATTGGTTTGATGATGACTCCGACATCAGCACTCGTCACAGCGATATAGAAACCGTCAATGTACTGTTACTAAAAAGAAATACGAGCGGCAAATTAGAGCCAAGAGTCGATCATCCTAAATTTGCTGTTCAGCTCAGCACACTCAAAATATCAAAAAATAAATACGCCACGAAACTCACTCAATTATCAGAAGAGGAGCGGGATGATCTGGCGCAACGCTATCCAAGCGGCAAATATTTACAATCTTGGTTACCAGAAGAAGATACAGGATTTGAAT
>CAZBUC010000366.1:0-2618 GCA_964494965.1 uncultured Maribrevibacterium sp. | reverse complement strand
CAAACAGCGTGCAGACGGGGCGCAATTAAAATGGCAAAAAAATAGGATGACAAAAAAAACCTGTTTACCAAACAAGATAAACAGGCCTAAATAATGTGCTGGAAGAACAAAATGAAAGGGCCAGTATCTCACTCTTCATTTCAAGGCAAGTAAGGGGGCGCTGTGGGCCATCTTACTAACAGGGCAACGAGATCAACGGGTGCGTTTGTTGCCCTAACCTCTGTTATCTACCTTAAAGAAGCAGAAAGGGGGATAAAAGTAGGATGAATCAATGTAAAGTTAGAGAATCAGCGAACTGATAAGCACAGCAAGCTAGGTCTATGGGCAAAAGAGGTATAGGTGATGAGCGCAAAAAATTATTCACTGGGGCAAGTCGGTGATTACGAAATTAAACAGCTAAAGGTGTTTAAAACCGTGGTGGACTGTGGCGGTTTTTCGGCTGCCGAGACATCGCTGAATATCGGCCGCTCTACCATCAGCCTGCATATCTCTAATTTAGAAGCTCGCCTCAATCTCGTGCTCTGTAAGCGTGGACGAGGAGGATTCTCGCTGACCGAAGAAGGCGTTATTATTTATAAAATGACAGAGAATCTACTCGATTCACTAGACGCCTTTCGAACCACAGTAAACAACCTCAATGCCAGTTTGACTGGAAAGCTTCGTCTCGCACTGTCTGATAAAGTCAGCCTTGATCCTCGTAGTCATTTTCCTGAATTGATTCAACGCTTTGCGACCGAGGCCCCAGAGGTATTGATCACGACGAATGTGGCGTCTATGTCGAACATAGAGCGTATGATTCTCAATGATGAAGCGGACATTGGCTTTATTCCCTACCATAGGCAACTGGATGGCTTAAGCTACGTTCATTTATACAGTGACGATTGCTATCTTTATTGTGGGAAATATCACCCATTATCCTCCATGTCACCTGAAGAACAAGAAGCAAAGGCCGACATTTACCCCGCTACGCACGCAGGTTTAAAACCCCACGAAGCGGTCAGTGAGCAAATTTCTCATATGAACCTCACGGCCATTTCGTATTTCTACGACAGCCGTCTTGCGCTTATTTTATCTGGAAAATACATCGGCTTTTTGCCAGAACAATACGCCCAGCCCTATGTTGACCAAGGCGCCATCGTCAAGGTTGCACCGAATGAGCGTTCCTATACATTAGGCGTGGCCGTGATCTGTAAGAAAACCACACAACCCAATAAACCTCGTGAGCTGTTTTTAAAAGTGCTCCATCAAACGGTGGAAGAGTTGGTCGTTGCGCCCTATTAGCATAAAAAAAGCCACTGTGTCACCACAGTGGCTTGGCGCAAGAATCATTCTTGCAAACGGAAGTCGATACGTTTTAAACCGAAATCAGATCAGTGAAATCTCAATCAAACAAGCTCTTTAAAGCAGCGTTTGAAAATCTCCATACCTTCGTCGATCAGATCCATTTCAATCGTCAACGCTGGTAGGAAGCGGATAACGTTACCGCGAATACCACAAGACAAAAGCACTAGACCATTTTCAGACGCTTTGCCTGACAGTTTTTTCGCCAGTTCAGGATAAGGCTTGTTAACATCACCGTCGTGAACGAATTCCACCGCAATCATGGCGCCAGAGTTACGCACATCACCGATAATGTTTGGAAATTCCGCTTGTAATGCCGTCAGATGCTCAACAAAGCGTGTCCCTATCTGCGTGGCACGCTCGCACAGCTTTTCTTCTTCAATAACCTCGAATACAGCAAGACCAGCCGCACAACCAATAGGCGAGCCACCGTAAGTGCCGCCTAGACCACCAGGAATCGGAGCGTCCATGATGTCGGCTTTACCTACAACAGCGGCTAACGGTACACCGCCAGCGATGCCTTTTGCCGTGGTCATCAGATCCGCTTCAATGCCCGCTTGTTCGTGGCAGAACATGGTGCCAGTGCGCGCAAAACCTGATTGGATCTCGTCTAGAATCAGCAGCATACCGTGGTCATCACATAGCTTACGAAGTTTTTGTAGGAAGCTGGTAGACGCCTTGTAGAAACCACCCTCACCTTGTACTGGCTCGATAATGATAGCCGCCACGCGAGAAGGCTCGATATCACAAGTAAAGCGCAATTGCAGGTCAGCAAGTGCTTGCTCTTCGGTGATTCCTAAATAGTCATTTGGGTAAGGAACATGGAAAATGTCGCTTGGGAAAGGACCAAAACCAATTTTGTAAGGGTTCACTTTACCAGTCAGACCCATGGTCATGTTAGTACGACCATGATAGCCACCGTTAAACGCGATAATACCAGGACGACCCGTGTGAGCACGGGCAATCTTGACGCAGTTTTCTACCGCTTCCGCACCTGTGGTGACGAAGATAGATTTCTTCGGTGTGTTACCAGGTGCCGCTGCGTTTAGTTTTTCTGCCAAAGCCACCGCGGATTCGTATGGGCTGACCATGACGCAGGTGTGAGTAAAACGTTCGATTTGAGCGATGGTTGCCGCTTTTACTTTCGGATGGTTATGGCCAGTGTTTACCACGGCGATACCTGCACCGAAATCGATATAACGCTTGCCTTCCACATCCCAAATTTCAGCGTTTAAAGCACGGTCAACATAAACCGGCGCCATATTTGCCTGACCGCG
>CAZBUC010000365.1:247-2627 GCA_964494965.1 uncultured Maribrevibacterium sp. | reverse complement strand
TGATCACTGCAAACATGTTCTTCTCCAATAAGATTTACCCGGCTACTGAATTTGAATTTGACCTATTTCTAGTGGCAATGACTTTTGGTGAACAAACACAAAAAGATCGTAACCATATGGTAGGGAGCAAAATGTAGGTAAATCGGACGCGAGATTGTACAAAATCAAACCACTCAATACAAGCCAAAAGCAACACCTTTGTATATTTTTCGCGTTTTAGGTTGACCATTACATTAGGCTTACCTAGCATGGGCACACCCGCTGATCAGCTTAAGACTTTTTTAGCTTCGGAAATTGCATGCAACCTACACAAATACATGACGTTGTGGCCACTGAATTTGGCCAAGTTAATGACTATATCATCTCACAATTAAGCAGCGATATTCCGCTTATTGAGCAAATTGGCTATTACATCATCAGCAACGGTGGCAAACGCCTCAGACCACTGCTCGTTCTGCTTGCCGCAAGGGCCAGTGCAGAGCTTGATCAAAAAAAGCTCGATCAAGCCATTCAAATGGCGACCATTATAGAATTCATCCACACCTCCACCTTACTTCACGACGACGTAGTGGATGAATCGGACATGCGACGCGGCAAAAAAACCGCCAATGAAGAGTGGGGCAACGCACCGAGCGTACTCGTGGGTGACTTTCTCTATTCACGGGCCTTTCAAATTATGGTCGACGTTGGCAGCATGCAATGCATGAGCATTTTGGCCAAGACAACCAATATAATCGCAGAAGGCGAAGTTCAACAACTTATCAACTGCGGCGATCCAGACACTACAGAAGAAAGTTATCTAAAAGTCATCCAATACAAGACAGCTAAGCTCTTTGAGGGCGCTGCACTGTGCGGTGCCGTAGTTGCTAATGCCAGCCCTCTTCATCAAAAGGCCTTGCAAGATTACGGTATGTACGTTGGCACAGCGTTTCAGCTTATAGACGATGTGATGGATTACACCAGCACGGCAGAAGAAATGGGCAAAAGTGTCGGCGATGATCTTGCTGAGGGCAAACCTACCCTACCGCTCATTTACACCATGAAGCATGGAACAGAAGACGCTGTAAAACGCGTAAGAACCGCCATAGAAACGGGTGGACTTGAACAGCTCGACATCATTATCAGTGACGTACAAGGCTGTGGCGCTATTCAATACACTGAGCAAAAGGCGCAGCAACAAGCCGACCTAGCTATTGCCGCTATAGGGCCACTTCCCGATTCAGACTATAAAAACGCGCTGATCGCCCTAGCTCACGCGTCCGTTAAACGTCGCAACTAGGGGTTAGTATCTCGGTTATTGTCTGCGCCGTTGCCCTGGGATGCTGCTGCATAAAACAGTGGCCTCCCTCAACCTCGATAATCTGAATATTGGAATTCATTTTCGCGGCCAGTTGATAAGCCTCTTTGAAATAATCAAACGTATCTTTGCCCTGAAGAATGTACGTCGGCACAGAAATGTTGGCGATCGCGCGCCATAGTCCTTTTGGATAACTTGAAAAAATCGCAGCCTCCATCCAAGTCGGACAAGACAGCTGATAGTGGCCTTTATGGTCTCGCTGCAAGGAAGAAGCAATATAATCGTCCAAGCAATCAGCTTGCCAGCCTTTAAATGTGCCTCTCTCGTAAAAACTGTTTTTTACTTGTGCCAAGCTTTCCCACTGGGTGCGACGCCGCCGCGCTTGCCTCGCCAAAGGAATTTGACTCTTTAACCCTGTGAGTTTGGCACCGCGCATCATCCAAATCAGACGCGGTGGAAACAAAGCAGGGTCAAGCAGCACCATTCGATCAAACAAGTTTTGCTCTTGATCGTTCATCAACACCGTAATGCACCCACCAAAACTGTGGCCAACACCAATCAATTCACGACCCGACGGCTGGGGCGACAAAGAACGCAGTGACTCGACCAAACGAGAAGCGGTTCTGTTCCAACCGATAAAAGCCTTACCAGGCGTTGATCCGCCATGACCTGGCGCATTTTGTAAAATGACATCATAACCTTTCAGTTGTTGCAGAAAAGAAAGATACGTTGACGCCGCGAACCCATTGCCATGTAAAAAATGAATACTGGATTTACTACCGTCAGAATATTGGCGATAACCTTGAATGAATTCCTCGCCTTGATAATGTCGCCATGGCACTAAATCTACGTTGTTTTTCATACTCATCACGATTTCTCAAGCTTAACCAGACATAACCCAAACAAATATCTTAACAGAGACTTCTAGAAAAATAAGTAATGTCATTTTCACCAAAAAGCACTTCATTAACAGCAAGACCCACGTTAATACGGAATTAGATGTAAATATGATCAATTTTCATGCAGGTAATTTGGTTTTTTTCCCTTCAAACATTCATATTAAGGTTTCAAACCGATATAATC
>CAZBUC010000365.1:0-237 GCA_964494965.1 uncultured Maribrevibacterium sp. | reverse complement strand
ACTGCAAATTGGACCACGACAATCCGCCAGACCACTTTTAGTCAGCGGCCGGATGTGGATATAGGACTATAATGACTACAGCTTCATTTTTTGAAAAAGACGAACTATTAAAATGCGGCCACGGTGAAATGTTTGGTGCAGGTAATGCACAACTTCCTGTTGGCAACATGCTAATGATGGATCGAATCACTCATATATCATCGGACGGTGGAGAGCATGGCAAAGGCGAAATCATTG
>CAZBUC010000364.1:0-2638 GCA_964494965.1 uncultured Maribrevibacterium sp. | reverse complement strand
GAGCCTGGTGTCCTATGCTTGGGCCGGATTTGGCGCTGCGTTTGGGCCTGCGATTCTGCTTAGCTTGTTCTGGCGTAACATGAACCGCAATGGCGCTCTTGCAGGCATTATTGTGGGCGGTGTAACCGTGGTTGTCTGGAAGCAACTTTCTGGCGGCCTGTTTGACCTTTATGAGATAGTTCCAGGTTTTATCTTTGCAACCATTTCCATTATTGTCGTCAGTCTAGCAACGGGAGCTCCGGAAGACGCCGTCACTGAGTCTTTCGATGAGTATGAGAAAGCACTAGATACAATGAAATAAACTCTCAGTAGTAGGTCAAATGCTGTAAGCATAGCTTATTAATGATGCGAAAGAGCCTGAATTCAAAATGAATCCAGGCTCTTTTTTTGAGTAAATTTTAGGCAAAAAAATGGGGCTTGAAACAAGCCCCCAAACACCATTTACTAACGAAAGTTAGTAGTCAGAGGAAAGGTTTAATCATTGAACAGGCTACAAGCGCCTTGTTCTGCGCCACTTACTAAAATGCGTTGTGCGCTAAATAATTCCCGCCCCATGCCTTGATGGGAGTCGGTTAAATCTTGTTGAGCCGCTTCACGAGCATGCAATTCTTCATCAGAAATTAATACTGACAGGGTACCTTCTACAGCATCTAAACGAATCAAGTCACCATCCTGGATCTTGGCAATCAGCCCGCCGGCTAAAGCTTCTGGCGTCAAATGAATCGCAGCAGGTACCTTACCCGATGCACCAGACATACGACCATCTGTTACCAAGGCCACGCGATAACCTTGATCTTGAAGGTTACCTAGGTACGGCGTAAGTTTATGTAGCTCAGGCATACCTATCGCTTTAGGACCTTGAAAACGCACGACTGCCACACAATCACGCTTTAGTTCACCGCTTGCAATGGCATCCGCCAAAGCATTTTGACTGTGGAAAACAACCGCTGGCGCTTCAATAATCTTGTTTTCATCTTTTACAGCAGACACCTTAATAACGGATCGACCTAGATTACCTTTCAATAAAGATAAACCACCCTCTTTGTTAAAAGGATTCTCAAAAGATCGCACCACGTCTTCATCTAAGCTTTCAGAAGGACCATCACGCCACACAACGTCATCGCCATCCAAGAACGGCTCTTTGGTGTAATGGGTCAAGCCTTTACCCATGATGGTATTAACATCTTCATGCAATAAACCACCTTTCAATAACTGCTTAACCAAAAACGCCATGCCGCCTGCCGCATGGAAATGGTTAATATCGGCCTGACCATTGGGATAGATTCTTGTCAGTGATGGCACCACTTTAGACAGTGCAGAGAAATCATCCCAGGTTACTATGATGCCAGCCGCACGAGCATAAGCGACTATGTGCATTGTATGGTTAGTTGAACCACCCGTTGCCAGCAAACCGACAATCGAGTTCACAATACTGCGCTCATCAACAATTTCGTATAGAGGTCGGTAATCTCGACCTAACGCGGTGATTTTCGTCGTTAGCTGAGAGGCGTACTTAGTCAAGGCGCCACGCAATGGATCATCGGGGTTAACAAAAGAGGACCCAGGAAGCTGGAGCCCCATAATCTCTACCAACAGCTGATTTGAATTGGCCGTACCGTAAAATGTACAAGTCCCTGCACTGTGGTAAGACGCCGCTTCCGCTTCAAGCAATTCTTCTCGAGAAGCTTGACCTTGCGCATAACGCTGACGAACAGCAGCTTTAGCGGCATTGGTGATGCCAGAACGCATAGGGCCCGCTGGAATAAATAGCGCTGGTAAATGACCAAAGCGCAACGCAGCAATCAATAGTCCAGGGACAATTTTGTCGCAAATTCCCAAATAAATCGCAGCATCAAACATATTGTGAGACAAGGCAATCGCTGCACCTTGGGCAATGTTGTCACGACTGAACAAGCTTAACTCCATGCCGTCTTGACCTTGCGTAACCCCATCGCACATGGCAGGCACACCACCGGCAAATTGCGCGACTGAGCCCATTTCTTGGACAGCGGCACGGATTTGATCTGGGTAGTTTTCATACGGTTGATGCGCTGACAACATATCGTTGTAAGAAGACACAATGCCAATATTGGCTTCTTCCATCAGCGTCAATTTTTGCTTGTCTTGTGGCTGACACGCAGCAAAGCCGTGGGCTAAATTGCCGCAGGATAGTTTTCCGCGATGTGGGCCTTGTTCTTGTGCTTTTTCCATATCACTAAGATATTGCTTACGCAGCGCTTTACTTCTCTCAATGATGTCGTTCGTCACTTTAGCAACAATCGGATTCATGCCTATCTCCGTTATTCGTGTAGTTGACTCAGCAACCAGTCTGATACTTTAATTTTATGTAATATTACTACATTTTACTTTATTTTCACCTGTATTTGCAGATGGAGCACGTAAAAAAACCATTTTTATGTAATTTTTTTACGTATTATTCGAATTTAGCGGTTACTTCAGCTAATATGTACCCGCATTTGTAACATACATCAGTATAATATGTAGGATAAGCAAGGCCGTTGATTAAAAAATCGACGCAAGGTGAGAATTTTACGACTAAACTCTTGCTTAAAAATTCATATATGTAGTATTTTTACATCAAATATCAATATCGAACGCAAAGTGTTCGAATTCGAAC
>CAZBUC010000363.1:0-2639 GCA_964494965.1 uncultured Maribrevibacterium sp. | reverse complement strand
CAGCATAGCCAGTAGCGACGCGCTGGCAAAGGCCGCCGCTGCTTGGTAATCCTCATATTGTGCTTGTACTAATAAGGGTAAGGTATTGGTTTCGCCACGAATGTTGCCAGACACCACGGCAACCGCGCCAAATTCACCCACAGCGCGTGCATTGGTTAAGATCACTCCGTAAATAAGCGCCCATTTTATGTTGGGTAAGGTCACTCGGCGAAACAACTGCCAGCCAGACGCGCCTAAAATCACGGCGGCTTCTTCGTCTTCTCGACCTTGTTGTTGCATCAAAGGAATTAATTCGCGCGCCACAAAGGGGCAGGTCACAAACACGGTCACCATGACAATCCCAGGCCAGGCAAACATTAACTGAATGTCATGGTCGTAAAGCCAAGCGCCAATCCAGCCGTTGTTGCCATACAGCAACAGATACAGCAAACCTGCGACCACAGGCGATACCGCAAAGGGAATGTCCATTAGGGTCATTAACACCTTGCGGCCCCGAAACTCAAAGCGCGTTACCGCCCAGGCCAGCATCACCCCAAACACCAAATTGATGGGTACGGTAAGTGCGGCAACCAGCAGCGTTAAGCCCACAGCGTGTAGGGTATCGGCTTCCAAAAGGCTGCTAAAGTAGTGAGCGACCCCTTCCATAAAGGCGAGCTGAAAAATGCTGATTAAAGGTACGACTAATAGGATGACGGTTAAAAACAGCGTCACACTGACCAACAACCATTTGACGATAGGGTTGTCGCCCACTCTTAATGTATGGCGCTGTCCAGGAGAAGATTTAGAGGCTGACATAATGTATTCCTAACTTAGCGTCCATGAAGGCGACGCAGATAGCGTGCTTGCCAAATGTTAATCGCGAACAGCAGTACCAGTGACGCCATTAAGACCACAGAGGCAATGGCACTGGCGGCTGCAAAATCAAATTCTTGTAAGCTGATAAAAATCATCAAAGAGGTAATTTCACTCACATAGGGCATGTTGCCGGCGATAAAAATGACCGCGCCGAACTCGCCTAAACTGCGGGTAAAGGATAACGCAATACCTGTCATTAGGGCTGGCCACAATGCGGGAAAAATCACCCGTCGAAACACCGACCAATCAGACGCGCCCAAGGTCATACCGGCTTCTTCTTCCTCTGGAGACAGCTCTTCTAGTACAGGTTGTACGGTTCGTACCACAAAAGGAATACTGGTAAAGGCCATGGCTAAAACAATACCCCAAGGGGTGTAAGCCACCTTGATGCCTAGGCTTTCAAGTATGTCACCGTACCAACCATTTTGTGCATATAAGGTTGCCAAGGTGATGCCCGCCACGGCGGTGGGTAACGCAAAGGGTAAATCCACCAAAGCGTCTAAGATGCGGCGCCCAGGAAACTCATAACGCACTAAGACCCAAGCCAGCAAAAGCCCAAAAAAACCGTTAAAAATAGACGCCAAAGCAGCGGCCCATAGGGTCACTTTATAACTGGCGACAACACGTTCGTTAGTGATGACTTGCCAGTATCTTTCCCACCCCATATCTACGGTTTGCATGACCAGCCCAGTCATGGGTAATAAAAGAATTAAGCTGATAAACAGCAAGGATGTCCCTAAGCTTAAACTGAGCCCAGGTAGGACTCGTTTGTGACGAGGGCGCACATTCGCTGCGGTTAAATGGGTTGCCATCTTGATGCCTGTATTTTTTAAGTGCCCAGAATGTAATCAATTTCAAACGTACGTTAAGGGACAGAAAAGCCGGATACGTTAACGTAACCGGCTAATGTATGTCTGCTATGAAAAGGCCAATTTAATGATCATATTCTTTCAATAATATGTTCAAAAGTACCTATCTCAGTCTTAGCGACGCTGAAGTTGGTCTAGTTTACCACCATTAGCAAAGATGTCCTTAGTGGCTTGTGGCCAGCCACCGGCAATTTCTTCTACCGTGAGTAAGGTGACTTCAGGGAAGGTCTCGGAGAACTCAGCCTTTACTACATCATTGTGTACGCGATAATTAAAGCCCGCTAACAAACGCTGAGATTCTTCACTGTACAAGTAGCTTAAATATTCACGAGAGACTTCTTCTGTGCCATTGCGCTTCACGTTCTTCTCCACAACAGCAACCGGGAACTCCGCCAATATAGAGGTCTTTGGTACAACCACTTCGTAGTTATCTACGCCGTACTGGTTACGAATATTGTTTACTTCAGATTCGAAGGTAATCAACACATCACCGATACCACGCTCAACGAAAGTGGTGGTTGCACCACGTCCGCCCGTATCGAATACAGCAACGTTTTTAAGGAAAGTGCGTAAAAAATCGTCTATTTTCGCTTCGTCATCAGTGCCAAAGGTTTTTTGCGCATAACCTTGTGCCGCTAGCAAGGTGTAACGACCGTTACCTGATGTTTTTGGATTTGGAAACACCAAGGCCACATCTTGTGCCGCTAAGTCGCCCCAGTTTTGTATGTTTTTAGGATTATCCTTGCGTACAAGAAAGGCAATTGTTGAGTAATAAGGTGAACTTGCGTTAGGAAATTGTTCTTTCCAATCCGCTGGAATCATCTTGCCTTTATCATGTAGCACTTGCACGTCGGTCACTTGGTTAAATGTCACTATGTCGGCAGACAAGCCGTTCATGATGGCATTGGCTTGTCT
>CAZBUC010000362.1:0-2640 GCA_964494965.1 uncultured Maribrevibacterium sp. | reverse complement strand
CCAACCAAGAAGCTTATGGTGCAAACCTGGGAAAAAATGCGTGATGAGCCGGTTGCGCTATAACAATGCCATGCAACCGACGCTCGCACCTCGCGCGGCTGATGGCGGGCGTTATGCGTAACAATGGAGAAATAAATGTCGGAAGAGTTATTTTTCCCAATTATTGAAACCAAGCGATTAGTGCTTAAGCCTCTAGTAATTGATGACTCTGATAGCCTGCTCAAAATTTTCTCTGACCCTGATGTGATGCGGTATTGGAATACTGCACCCTGGGCAACAATTCAAGACTCTCTTTATTTCATTAATGAGAGTAACAACTCAATGCGGCGTCAAGACTCGCTTATACTCGGTGTTTATCTGAATTCTACAGGTGAGTTGGCTGGAAAGTGTATGTTATTTAGCTACGACAAAGAATCCAAACGTGCCGAGATCGGTTTTGGTTTGGGTCGCTTTTTTTGGGGAAAGGGTTACATTTTCGAGGCAGGAGAGGCATTAATTCAGTACGGATTCAATTCATTGGGACTTCGGCGAATTGAAGCAGAGATCGACCCAAACAACCACTCTTCCGCGAAAGCACTAGAGAAACTAGGATTTTCCCGAGAGGGTCTGCTAAGGCAGCGTTGGGAAGTCAACGGAATTGTCTCTGATTCGGCAATTTATGGGCGACTGGCAAGTGACCATCCAGCATAACAATGCAATACACGCGACAAGGCGTGATTGCGACGCTATGCCGGGAGGAGAATACTATGAAACTTATACTTCTTGGAAATGCCGGCTCAGGAAAGAGTACGCTTTCAAAAAGAATTATCTCCAGAGAGCTCGCGGTACGATTATCACTGGATGAAGTTGCATTTCATAACGGTGCAGAGCGACGCCCACTAAAAGAAAGCATTGCTGATGTTGAGGAGTTCATACAGTCGCATAATAGCTGGATAATTGAAGGCTGTTATGCCGACATAATCGAAGGCGTGCTACATAAGTGCGATGAGCTCATATTTCTAAACCCGGGGATAGAAACATGTATTGCTCACTGTCGCTCAAGGCCTTGGGAGCCTGAAAAATTCAAATCTCGTCAAGAGCAAGATAAAAACCTAAATACTCTAATCGAATGGGTTCAATCATATGAACATCGGACAGATGAGTACGGTCTCAGTAGGCACAAGAATTTGTATGAGTCATTTAACGGAAATAAACGTGAGCTAAAAAATACCACACAGTATGAAACGCTATAACAAGCGGTTCAAACCGTCCGCTTCACTCACTGGCACGGACTAAACTCCACAGACTAACCAAACATTAAGCAAGGAGGCGTTATGAAATTGATGGTCGTTGGTGCAGGGAAAGGACTAGGGCGTGCGTTTGTCGAAGGTTTGTGTGTGTCTGGCGACACTGTGATTGGCGTGTCTCGTACACAACCAAAGAATTTAAATTTGCCAACTGATGTTGCACTCGAGTGGATCGAAGCAGACATGCGCTCTCCCTTGGAGGCCGTGCAACAGATTGAGCAGGCAACACCATCCCAACTGGATGTAATCATCTACAACCTTGGCGTATGGGAAAGCGCGGCCTTTACCGACGAATACAGCTTTCTTGAAAACTCCGACAACAGCATTGTAGAGATGGTTAACATCAATATTACCGGTGCAATTCTGCTTCTTAAGCGATTAATACCAAAACTTCTGAGCGCTGCAAAACCTCAAATAATTCTAACCGGCTCAACGTCCGGCCTTCGCCAAAGCGGGCGACCAGAGGTTACTTTTGGCGCTTCAAAATTCGCACTTACCGGCATTGCTGAAACATTGCGGGAAAGCTTCAGAAAAGACGGCCTAGCCGTTACTTGCCTGCAACTCGGATACTTAAACACTGAAGACAATCTCTCAATACCGCTTATTGAGGCAGCACAGCGCGGGGATGGAAGCTTTATCCCTGTTCACGATGTGGTCGCCATTGTTAGCACGCTGCTTAATATGTCTTGCGCTTCCTATGTTCGCGAACTCTTGCTTCCCGCGATTGGTGATGAACGCTTTTAACCTGACAATGATCCTAAATCGTTCGCCCTGCACACCGGTGACGGGCTAAGGTCCGCGCTTGATCAGCATCACGTATCACTAAACAATTATAAAAATATGGAGTTTTACAATGACGATATCAATGCAACTTCTTGGTCCCGTGCTCGCTTTGATTGCATGGTCGATGGTGATGTGGGTATGGATGTACGCCACTCGCCTGCCTGCCGTGCGCGCGGCGAGCATTAAACTTGACCCCAACGCTCCGCGCGGCGAGCAGATGGCTTTGCTGCCTGCGCATGTACGCTGGAAAGCGGACAACTACAACCATTTGCTGGAACAACCGACGCTTTTCTATGCCCTTGTGCTGACGCTTGCATTGATGGGCGTTGATACGGCAACAAGTTTTTACTTTGCTTGGGCGTATGTCTTATTGCGAATAGTGCATAGCCTTATCCAGGTATTGATCAACAAAATTGAGCTCAGGTTTGTGCTTTTTGTGTTGTCAAATATCCCGCTGTTTGGGTTGCTGTACATTGGCATTGCTGAATTTTTAACGACTTCAGGTGCGGCATAAGGAGTCGTTAAACGCTCCCTAGGGATGGTCTGAAGTAGTCCCGTATTTCCGGTCGAC
>CAZBUC010000361.1:0-2642 GCA_964494965.1 uncultured Maribrevibacterium sp. | reverse complement strand
CAGGAATATTGGCACCACAAATCCAGCGAGAAGCGTTTTATTGTGGCAATTTCTCCATCACAAAACGCTTAAAAAGCGCCTTGATCAGCATGGCATCAAGCTCAATATTAAATTCCACGCCAAGTATATGGCCAAGCGATTCAGGGCTTTCGATGAGACATACCCGCTCGCCTTGACGGTCTCTGGTGGTCAAATGCGCATTCACCAAGGTGACCATCTGGTGTTCCTTTTTCAACGTCACCATAAGATTCTTTAAAAACACTGCATTAGGGTGTTTATGGGAGTAAAAATGCCCTAATTCACAATCGGCATCGGTATAAACCGCACTGTCGAAACGATACAGGGTAAAAAAATCATCGCCTTTTAACACCTGTAAATCGTACTCGCCCTTGTCGGTCGCTAGAATACGGTATCGGTCTAAACCCGCTGTTTGTTCTGTGCTTATCGCTAACGCTATGGGTGTTATGGGGCCATTGCCGCCAAAGCCAGTATCCACCAAATAACACACACCTTCTAGGGTTAACACAGTTACCCTATGAGTTCTGCCGACGTCTCTATCGAGATGATTATTCAGCACTCGAGCCAATTTAAGCTCTACCTCATAGCCCAAAGCGTTTAACAACTCAAACGTCAGCTTGTTATGCTCAAAACAATAGCCACCCAAACCACGCGTGACGATTTTGTCACTGATCTCGTCAAGATCCAACGAAATCCCCTCACCCAACACCACGGCTAAATTATTAAAGCTATACCGAGCCACATGTGCCGACTGCAGCTTGCGCACAAATGCCATATCCAACACAACGGGGACCGTTAAACCAAGATCGGATAGATAATTTTGTAAACTGAGTGGTAATGACATAACGACTTCCTAGGTTACCGACGCGGTTCTGCAACCTACAGTGTCTTATCGGTATTGGGTTCAAATTAGTTAGCCTTGGCTCACAAGTCGGTGTAGAGACAGGTGAAAACAGAGCCATCACTCCATTCGACTGAGTACTCTGTCTATGCTGGCTTCCAGTTGCCGTAGCCTGTTGAACTCTTCAAGAAGGCGTTGCTCTAGATTTTTAAAATTCAGCGGTAACATACGCGTGCAGACATTGTATCCCTCACCGATCACACTATAGCCTTTCCAGCCACGTATTTGATCTGTTTCAAGCGCTAAAAGGTCCTGGATAAACCTCTGCTGTTGTGGGCAGTCATCTTCTGCATGCAGGTGAATGGGGAATTCTTTTTCCTGTATCTGAGGCTTTTCAATATAGGTTTCAAAGTGAATTCCACCTTGGTTGTGATTATGCCAGCTCTTTTTATACAGCTGGAGATAAGGGCCACGATTGTAAATTTCCCAGTCGTCGTTAAACCACTTTGAACGCCTCAAACTTTGCTCAAGGCTGTGAAACACTTTTTTCACATCTTTCATAATTTTTTCCTAACCTTCCTACCCGATTTACTGAACAACCCAGTAAAACAACCAAGCAAGACACCCTATGTTTAACATGATACTAACCCAAAGAATAAGCTTAAACGGCTGCTTTCGCGATTTGTGTTTTAGTGTGCGCTGAGCCAATACAGCACCAGGCCATCCTCCCAGCAAAGAGAACACATGCAGCGTCTTTTCTGACGTTCGCCAACGTCCTCTTTGAGCTGCCCGCTTATCCCAAGCGAACATCAAGTAAGTCACAATGCTCAATATAAGATACAAAACGATCAAAAGTACGGCACTATTAAGCAAAACCATCGCCCCTTCCTAACCTTTCTACTCGCCAAATTTTAATGACTAAAGAACTCAAAGGGCTCTCGATAAGACCTGAATCACGGCTTAACCCTTAATATCGTGTTTTCGGGAGTTCTTCTGCTTTTGATTGTCTTGTTAGGGCGTTAGAAGACAATCGATCGAACGCCCAAGGTTAACACACTACCCTGAGCTAACTTAAACCAACACACAAAAAAGGCAATCTATTACTAGACTGCCTTTGGTTTTTTCTTACTACGGGTGTAAAAACACCCTTTGGTATTATTTGCCGCCAGAGACAGCAAATCCGCTAAAGCCACCCATTGGTAAGTCGGCCATTAAGGTTGCCGCGCCTGTCGACAGGTCTATAGAGTAAAGGCCAGCTTTTGATGCGCCTTCGAGCTGTAATATGGCGTAAGCCGCGTCAGAACCTTCTTCGGCAGACACAATATCGAAGCCACCCATTGATGATAGGTCAACGGCCTTACCATTGATGGTGATCTTAGCAACGGTTTTTAATTCGCCTGTATTATTCGCAAGGCTGACCAATGAGTCTGTTTTACTGTCTAACGCAAACTGGAAAGTGCTCGACGCTTTTGCACCGGCAATGGCGTTTGTATAAGCATTCGCAAAGATTTCAGGCATCATGCCTTCGTTGCTGTCGCCTTTTACATAAAAGGTAGAGGTGAATTTCAATACGGAATTAGCACGCTTATCTTGGTCACCAAAACCGACTGGGAAATACACCAAGTTTGTCCCGTCGGAACCCACCATACGAACGGCATCGATGGCGTTATTAAAATCCATCGCGGTGGCTGACGCATCCTTTGAAATCATGGCGCCATTTGTGAAGGTCGCCCCCAGATCGGTTAGCTTGCCCGTCTTAGTATTCACAGCATAAACCGCACCG
>CAZBUC010000360.1:0-2642 GCA_964494965.1 uncultured Maribrevibacterium sp. | reverse complement strand
CATCGTGGTTTTTAATTTACCAATATAAGACACCGCCACACTGGCTCGCTTGCCCATCTCAGCCATCCATTCTCGTAACGCAGAAATAACGATCTCTCGACCTACGATCACCGCACTGGCCAAAGTAAGCAAGGGGTTAGCATAACTAGCCACCAGCAAGACCAAGGCAATGGACACCATGAGCTTGTCCGCTACTGGATCAAAAAAAGCACCAAAAGGCGTCATTTGATTTAATTTTCTGGCCAAAAATCCGTCTAGCCAATCGGTAATCGCCGCCAAAGCAAAAATAATCGCACACGTATAAAAACGCCCTTCCCAAGGCAAGTAATAAATAACCACCAGTATGGGAATCATAAAGATTCTTACTGAGGTTAACAGGTTTGGTATGTTCATTTTAATCCCAACGACGATTCATTAACTTTTATGGAGGTGAAGATAAATCTCTTCGGCTTTTTTGGCACTGATGCCTTTCACTTTTGCGATGTTTTCTTGGCTGGCGGATAGCAGCTCTTGATACCCACCAAACGCCGTCAGTAGCTCTTTGCGACGACTTGGGCCAATCCCTGGGATATCTTCCAATACAGAGTGACGGCGCTTTTTATCTCGTCTGCGACGATGACTTTTTATCGCAAACCTATGCGCTTCATCACGAATATGTTGAATCAAGTGCAACGCAGCAGAATCGGGTGGTAACACCACTTCATCTTCTTTAGAACCTATGTATAAGGTTTCGAGGCCTGGTTTTCGAGTATCGCCTTTGGCAACCCCCAATAAAAAGATGTTCACTAGCCCCAGCTCTTTGAGCACTGTCTCGGCTTGCGTTAACTGTCCTTTGCCACCATCAATCAGTAATACGTCAGGGGCATCAAGCTCACCGCTTTTCACCCGTTTGTAACGCCGAGTAAGAGCTTGCTTCATGGCGCCATAATCATCGCCGGCTTCCACACCCTCAATATTAAAGGAACGATAGCGCTTTTTATCTGGCCCATCCGGTCCAAAAACGACACAAGAAGCCACTGTAGCTTCGCCACTGGAATGACTGATATCAAAACATTCCATGTGCGATGGCGGATTCGCAAACCCTAACAGCTTCTGCAGTGCCGTCACACGGCTAAAATGATTGCGTTTATCCATTAACCGAGCTTGCAAGCCCTGCTCTGCGTTTAACTTGGCTAAATCCAACCAACGCGCCCTTTGTCCTCGGACACGACTCAGCACTTCCACTTTTTTCTGTGTAGTTGTAAAAATGGCATCAACGAGAGCATCAGCATCGTCTAATTCATGGCTTATGATAATCGCCTTTGGTAGCTCTTGAATACCTCCAAAGTAAAATTGCGCAATAAACGTCGACAGCAATTCGCCTTCCGACACTTCAATGGGCATTTTCGGGTAATGGCTCTTGCTGCCCACGATTTTGCCGTTGCGCACCATCATCACATGAACGCACAAACCGCCGGGCTGAATAATAGCCGCCAACACATCGGCTTCGCCTGTTTGACCATATACATGCTGCTGTTCTTGAATATGCTTAAGCTGGACAATTTGATCGCGTAATTCGGCGGCACGCTCAAATTCCATGTCTTTGGCGGCTGCGGTCATTTGTGTGGCGATTTCTTCGGTTAACTCTTGATTTTTACCCTGCAAAAACATTCGTGCATGGCGCACATCCAATTCGTAAGACGCATCACTAATCAGACCGACACAGGGCCCAGAGCAGCGTTTAATTTGATACTGCAAACAGGGTCTAGAACGATTACTGTAAGTGCTGTCTTCGCACTGACGCACTTTAAACACCTTTTGCATGGTAATTAAGCTGTCTTTTACCGCTGATCCGCTGGGAAAAGGCCCGTATAAAGTGCCTTTGTCTGTTTTACCACCGCGACGAAATAACAAAGCGGGATGATGGTGATTAGACAAGAGTATGTAAGGGTAAGACTTATCGTCTCTTAGCAGAATATTGTACGGTGGTCGATGCTGCTTAATCAGAGTTTGCTCAAGCAGCAAGGCTTCGGTTTCACTTTTCGTCACGGCAATTTCAATCGACTGAATGCGACTTACCAACGCCATGGTCTTGGTGGTTAATCCTGTGGCACGAAAATAACTCGCCACACGATTTTTTAAATTTTTGGCTTTCCCCACATACAATAACTCACCCTTAGCGTCGTACATACGATACACGCCAGGACGAGACGTAAGGTTGCTAACAAAATGCTTGGGATCAAACTCTAAATGACTCAATCGTACCTCGTTTTTCTACTTAACCCATACCCAGTACATTGTAACGCACAGCTAAGCGAATAAGCTCTACATCACTGTCAATATTGAGTTTGGAAAAGATACGAGTACGGTAAGTACTGACGGTTTTAGGGCTAACATTTAGGTGCTCAGCGATCTCGGTCGATTTCTTACAATCGACAATCATTTGTGCCACTTGCAACTCTCGGTCAGACAACTGGCCCAATGGCGAACCATCCCCATCGATAATAAACTTAGACAAGGCCATTTTTTGGGCAATACTTTTGGATATATAATGCTCGCCTTTTGAGACAACTCGGATGGCCTCTAAGAGCTCAGATGTCGTTGTGCCCTTGGTAAGATACCCAGAAGCCCCTGCTTCTAAAAGCTTAACCGGGTATAAATTG
>CAZBUC010000359.1:2179-2645 GCA_964494965.1 uncultured Maribrevibacterium sp. | reverse complement strand
GGGTTGTTTCTAATATAAGTCAAACTACCTACGCAAAATTCGCCACGACAGTGCAGGCCCCATTTTTGCCGATTATTTATAAAACACGTCGGCGTGGCGTCTTTATGCTGGATGCGAGTGCCTCTTTGGTTGGGCGTGCAGACATACTATCAGATAACCTAACGTTAGTGGGTGTTGAGGGGCTTAAGTCAGTGTCAAGCACGGCTGACCTTAGTGGCGTTGACGTTAGCGGTGTGGATATTCAATCGGAAACCTCCTTACATTTAAAAAGAGCCTCCGATTTGCGTTTTGGTATTGGTTACAGTGAGATGGTGTCTCGTTCGCCCAGTAGTGCGCTTATTGTGGGAGGTAAGCTGAATTTTCATCGTCTTGCCTTAGACCAAAAACTGACTGTGCTGACAGAAGACGGAGACTCGAGCGTATCCTATGGTGACTTCTTCTTAGGCAGAGAAGACGTCTCATCCGG
>CAZBUC010000359.1:0-2169 GCA_964494965.1 uncultured Maribrevibacterium sp. | reverse complement strand
TATTGGTCTTGACTTGGGGGTTGTGTTGGCGGCGCGTAACTATCAGCTTGGTGCTTCAATCGCTAATGTGAATGAACCGACCTTTGATTACACAGTGTTGGGGAATTGCACTGGTTTAGCGGGGGCAGATTTAACCAGTTGTAATGCGGCGGTTCGTTTTGCTAATAAGGGGGCTTTGGTATTAGAAGATACCTATACAATGGAAGCCCAAATGACGGTTGATGCGGCGATAAAAAGCAAAGATCAACACTTTTCGTTGGCTGGCTCTTATGACCTAAATGCCATAGCGGATTCGTTAGGGGACGAATATCAATGGGCGACTGTGTCATTGTCTTATTTTAGTGGTAATTGGGTTTTGCCAGGAATGCGAGTAGGTCTTCGCCGCAACTTGGTGGGAAATGAACTAAACTACATCACGGCGGGATTAACTTTTTATCGACGTTTAGATGTTGATTTGGCTTATGCGGCTGAAAATGACAAGGGCAATAGTGGATTAATGATGTCTGTCGGGTACAGTTTTACCTACTAGATAATAATCGTCTTGTTGGGAGTCAGAATAGCTTGTAGGGGGACATCCCAGCTTTCTATGGGGAGTGTTTTAACCTGTTGGCACTCGTGCGCTAAGCCGATGAGTAATGGCGATTCATGTGCGGTTTTATTTGCAAAAGTTCGGTCATAAAAGCCCCCTCCCATACCTAGGCGGCCCCCTTGAGAGTCAAACCCTACCAAGGGTAAGAACACTAGGTCCAGATCATTATTGGCAGCATAATCGTCTGTGACAGGTTCTTTAATGCCATAACCGTTTTCTTGCCACGTAGAATCAGCGGTATAGCGTGCAAAGGCTAATTGCTTTCCCTGAATCACCGGAAGATACGTCGTGATATGTTGTTGCCAAAAGTACTCAGACAGTAAATGCGGAGAAATTTCACCGTCATTGGCGAGATACAGAGCCACTTTTTTGAGTTTGTTTGTCTGTTTATCTAATAAATAATGATTTACACGAGCCACTAGACACTGGGCCGCGATAAGTTGCGTATGAGTAGATAGGCTTTTTCTGGCTTGGCGTAATTGCCGGCGTAGTATTTGCCTTGAATCGAGATGTGAGGTCATAAAAGAGTTTCCCAAGTTGCCGTTTCGGCTATTGGCCTTGAACCCAGTGGTTCAAGGTGGAAAAAGCTGTGATTTTTTAGGCTTTCCGTCGCGCGGACATGCACACCAAACCAACAGGCTTTTTCCGGGGTATTACTCATAGGCTCAAGGGCGTTAAGCCGCTTCGAACAACCCAGGAAACGAATTACAGTATAAAGTAACTGATGAAAGAAATCACTCATCATCCCTCCATGTCTCCAATGCTGCTTGAAGAAAATTCGTGTTATGCGCTTGCAATCAAAAATTAAGACAAAAGAACATACTGTATCTGTTTATTCGTTAATCAATTTAGTCTGATGCGTGAGAGCAGCATCAAGCTGGGACGTCAATTCCCGCAACTGTTGCTCATTAGATCGGGCGTATTTTCGGTTAGAAAGCATATCGTGAGTAATATTCAATGCGGCCAGTACGGCTATTTTTTCAAGCCCAACAATTTTGCCACTGGCTTTAATTTCACGCATCTGGTTGTTAAGGTATTCAGCGGCTTCTTTTAAATCGGCTTCATGCCCTTTAGGGCAGTTTATTTTGTAACTTTGTCCCAGTATGGCGACGGTAACGGTTGGCTTGTCCATATTGACTCCATTTGATAGCTAGGCCCACAAAAAATGGTCTGTTTTTCCATCATTGAGTAGCGAATGGCATTTTATGCTGCGAGTAAATTCGTTACAATTCCGAATCACTTTTATTCACACTGTTTATAGCAAATTGACGCCAATATGGAAATAAACCCGATAGTTTCTCAGATAAAAGACCTTTCTGCCCGTGCTTTAACCCTTCGGGGGTATCTTTGACTACGAGTCAAAGAAAGAACGCTTAGAGGAAGTTAACCGCGAACTGGAAGATCCCGCTATTTGGAATGATCCAGAGTACGCACAAAAGCTTGGTAAAGAGCGCGCCGCGCTTGAAGCTGTGGTTGAAACCCTAGACAGCATGGAATCCGGTTTAAACGATTCCAAAGAGCTGCTCGATATCGCCGTAGAAGATAACGACGAAGATTCCGTAGAAGCGGTGCAACTTGAA
>CAZBUC010000358.1:0-2650 GCA_964494965.1 uncultured Maribrevibacterium sp. | reverse complement strand
TTTTTGACAAGTCGAGTCAAAATCCCTTGCAATGCCTAGTTATGGCTCGGGCTCACTCAATTGCATCTTTCAAACGCTCTCGTGCTTGTTGTAAAAATTCACTGTAATTTGCTTTGAAAGGTTCGACAAGTTCTTTTTCTAACAAACAACATAAGTTCCAAAGTAACCGCTCCTCTGATTGGTGTTCAATGGTCAACTTATCAGTGTCACTGAAACGTGATGTCAGGGCAAAAAGCACCAATGCCTCGTCTTGGCTCAACTCCAAGTTTACAGCTTCACTGGGCATGAACTTCACTCCGCGCTATAACGGTTGAACTCAGCGGTTCGGAAACCTTGATAGTGTAATTTGGCATGTTTAACTCTTTTCCAGAAATTTGACAGAACGAGATACCGTGTCCCTTGCAGCGCGTTTAAACCATGCTGTTGACGCCACGATGTGAGATCGGCTTTAACGAATTGTTAGGCCGCACCCGATTGTTTGAATATAAGTACATGCTCAGTTGCTGATACAGCGGGATTCTCCACAAATATCTGAACAAAATCCCAGCCTGTTGCAGCGTGCTCTGTAATGGCTTTTTCGTAGGCGGATGAATCAATTTTTCCGCCTGAGTAGGATACTTTGACGCGCAAGAACTTGAAATTATTCATCGAATTCTCCGGCAGAGAGTGGTTATGTAATTGAGCTTATTGAATTGCGTCTCAGCAGCAGTTTGATCACAAAATAATGAAAATCTTACGTACGGTCTACGCCTGAGTTCAGGGGCAGTTAAGGAGTGGCTAGTTAGATTTAACATGTTCAAAAACTACTCCAGAAATTGATTAGAACGATTAAACGTCCATTTGCAATGCTTAGTTATAGAGCGACCATAAAGAACCAAAGTGAGAAGATAGAAAGATTATTCATTAAGCTATAGGAGACTCTTCTTTTGTAAGGCCCACAAGTTCAACAGAGGTATCCCATAAGTCTAATGCTTTATCTAATTCATAGGCTATGGGTGATGCAGTTACTTCTTTGTGCCCATCATAGTAAGTACCCGTAATTCCTTCTAGTCGGGAATCGGCTACTAGCCTTGCAATATCTTGCGCTGACTGTTCAGGGGTTCGGATGCCATCTACAATAGGTCGTAATGCTGTAAAAACACCCGCCATTATAAAGCGCAATAGTTGTGGAAATTCTCTCGATAAGCCTGTGCCCGGCATTAGCCCAGGGTCTATACTGTAGACCCCTATAGACTTTCCTGAGTAATTCATTTTTCTATCTGCTAAACGTCGGGCCATCTCATTGGCACAAAGGACATTACAGAGTTTTGATGTTGTGTAACGCAATGCTTGTGCGCTCATACCTCCTTTTTTGTTTTCAGGGAAGGCCAATTCTCTTGCTGTTGTATAAATAGGGGCAGGTGTACCTGTACGCCGTGCCAGTTTATGATCAGGTAAATGAGTGCCACTACTAACAAATACAATGCGCGCAGGTTCGCAAAGGCTAGAAAGAAGTAAATTGGTAAGTAAAAAATGACCTAGATGATTAACGCCAAACACCTTTTCGATACCTTCTTCTGTATATTGAGTGACACCATTTAAGGTTATGCCTGCATTGCATACAATGGCATTAAGGGCATAATTAGCGTTTATTACCTGTTTAGCGAACTGTCGAATAGATGTTTGTGAGGCAAGTTCGAGTTCTTTGCCGATGACATTTTCTAGTTTGGTTTCGCTGTTGAGCTTGTTGGCGGCTTCTTTAGCTTTTTCAAGATTGCGGCTTGTGATGATAACTTGCCATTTTTTTAACGCAAGCACTCTTGCACTTTCAAAACCCAGCCCTGAAGTTCCGCCTGTAATTATTACTGTTGGTAAGCGCTTGTTAGTCATATCTACTCCTTAAAACATTCAATAGTTCAATTAATTAAACACTATGTCATTATTGACGAGTCGTCACTAATTTATAGTATTGTAACACCCCATCTGTTAAAGTTAAACGATATGGCAACTAAACTCACTGTAAAGAATCGTCAAGCTAGACGTAAAGAGAAAACAAAAGGTTTATTGCTTGAGGCAGCCACACATCTACTTTTAGAAAAAGGCTTTGATTTACTGACGGTACAGGATATTACAGACTTTGCTGATGTAGGGCGGGGTACCTTCTATGTCTATTTTGAAAGTAAGGAAGAGGTAATCTGGTCAATTCTTGAGTCTATACTTGATCCTATTAATGAGTACCTTATGGCTAATCCTGCTTTAGAAGATAGTGATCGGTATGAAAAATGGCGTTTCATCTTCAAACATATTTCCATAAATCAAGATGTCCTTAAAGCACTCCTAGGTGAGAAAGGACATATAAGCTTACTTAGACGCATTGAAGCTTATATAACTCTCATTATGGAGCGAGACTTAAAAGCACACCACCTTGTTCCCAAAAATAACATACCTATTGAGTTTATTTCTCAATACTTAGCAGGTGCACTCACTCGAGTCATTATTCACTGGCTCGAGAATCCACAAAAAACCTCAATTGATGCACTTGCCACACAGTTCTTTACGCTGGCACGACAACATTTTGAACCTGACGACAAAGTGAATTAACTAGCGCTATAACTACTACTTATACGACAAATGTCGCCTAAGTCCGAAAAGGGATAGTTTTGCGACAAAT
>CAZBUC010000357.1:0-2651 GCA_964494965.1 uncultured Maribrevibacterium sp. | reverse complement strand
TTGAGATTGTACGTGGACCTAAATCCTCTTTGTATGGTTCTAGTGCGGCAGGGGGCGTTGTGCAAGTGTTTTTCCCAGAAGCTAGTCAAGAAACGCAAGCGAATGTGTCTCTGGGAGGCGGGTCTTTTAATACCAAGCAAGCGAATGCCAGCGTTTCTGGATTATCGGGAGGCGCCAGTTATTTTCTCTCAGTGGGTACGCTTGAAACTGACGGTACTGAAGTCAAAGAGAATGCTGGTAATATGGGATATTCAAATGACAATATCTTTGCCCGCCTTGGTTATGAATTTGACTCGGGTGCCTATGCGAAGGTTTTTATTATGCGTGCAGAAGGTCAGTCGGACTACACTACCTCTGCTGGTAGTTTGCGCAGCAATGACTTTGTAAATCAGGCTATTGCGTTAACGAGTGGTGTTGATTTGACAGAGGACTGGCAGTCTGAAATTCAATTGCGAGAATCCCGTGATGATTCTGATATTCTGAATGACAAAGGAATCAGGACGAGCAGTTATTTTTATAGCCGCTCGCGAGGTGTGCGTTGGAGTAATACCTTATTACAAAGTAACCATAAGCTGGTTTTTGGAGCTGAGCACACTCAAGATGACTTTGAGGGCTCTTACACAAAAGAACGAGCCAGTAAGGGTGTTTTCGCTCAATCATTGTCTCAGTTTGGTCAAGCCAGCGCTCAGTTGAATATACGTGCGGACCATTACGATGAGTATGATACACAAACCACTGGTGGCGTTGCTTTAGGTTATCAAATTAACGATGTTTACTCAGTCAGAGCAAGCTGGCGCACTTCTTTTACCGCTCCAACATTTAACTCAATGAATGCGGAAAACTGGGGTTATACGTTAACGAATGAAATTCGTCCGGAGACCTCAGAATCGTTTGAAGTTGGTTTACGTGGAGACTATCAAAATAGCTATTGGGATGTGGCGGCCTTTCAGGCAGATTATAAGGATTTAATCACATGGAATTACCCTACGGTTGGTAATCTTGAATCGGCGCGAGTGCGAGGGCTGGAGCTTTCAACAGGTCTGCAAATCGAGTATTGGTCATTTGCTTTAGCGGCTACCATTATAGACACAGAAAATTTAAGTGCTGGTGCTGAAAAAGGAAATCGATTAGCGCGCCGTGCCAATAAAAGTGCTCGAATTGATGTAGATCGCCATTTTGCTAAGAGCGCTCTTGGCTTCACAGTAGCCAGTTACGGTGATCGTTATGACGACAGCAAAAACGAAGATCTATTAGCGGGTTACGGGGTGTTGAACCTGCGAGCCAGCTACGATTTTGCGGCCGATTGGCGCGCTGAGTTGAGTGTTAAAAATGCCTTGGATAAAGAATACCAAACGGCCAAAGATTTTCTTAATCCCGGACGTGGCGTGTTCTTAACGCTTAATTATTCGGCATTTTAATGACTAACCCGATGCGTAGTATTCTCTTGATGTTGATCTGCTGGCTAGGCGGTGGTGCACTTGTGCCCACCGCCTTTGCTGGCGCTATTTGTGTAGTGGATGACCGAGAGCGCCAAGTGTGTCTCGATGGCCCAGCGCAGCGCATTGCGGCCTTGTCTCCAGGTGCCACTGAGTTGATTTATGCCGCTGGAGGTGGGGCAAGTGTGGTGGCTGTGGTGTCCTACAGTGATTACCCTGAGGCCGCCAAAGCCGTTACGTCGGTGGGCAGTCACACGCGCTTAGACTTAGAGCGTTTGATTAGCTTGCAGCCGGATTTGGTCTTGGCTTGGGGCACGGGCAATCCGACGGAGCAGTTTCAAATGCTGGAGCGGTTGGGTCTGCCTGTGTACTTTGTTGAGCCCCATGAATTCGAAGACATTGCCCGACATGTGGAGGCCCTGGGGCAACTGGCTGGGACGACTAAACAGGCCAATGCGGAGGCAAAGCGTTTTCGCACGGGAATACAAGCGTTAAGAGAAGGGTATCAAGACGCGGAACCGGTCAGCACGTTTTATCAAGTGTGGGGCGCGCCACTGATGTCGATTAACGGCCGTCATTATATTAGTAAGGTGGTGAGTTTGTGTGGCGGAGTGAATGTGTTTGCGGATGCCCCCCGTTTGGTGCCTCGTTTGAGCCAAGAAGCTGTGATGCTGAAAAATCCAGAGGCCATTATTGCGGGAGGAATGGGCGAGGAAAATGCTCAGTGGCTGGATCAATGGCGCCTGTTTGATGACATGCTGGCCACGCGCCGCGACAATTTGTTTTTTGTACCACCCTCGCTGATCCAGCGTCCCACACCGCGTTTACTAGAGGGTGCTAACCTTCTTTGTCAAAAACTGGATATCGCCCGTGCTCGACGTTAGCTCTATGGTCATGAGTCGGCGACGCCCCTTGCTGTTACCACTTGGGCTATTAACCTTGGTGTCACTGCTGAGTGTGGTTTTTGCTATTACTCAGGGCAGTGTCAGCTTGTCGCTTTATGCGGTCTGGCAGGCGTTACTTGGGCAGGGTTCGGGGTTGAACCAAATCTTGGTATTGGAGCTGCGGTTACCCAGAGTGATGGCGGGATTTGCAACGGGGGGCTTGTTGGCTGTGGCTGGCGCTTTGATGCAGATTTTGCTGCGTAATCCGCTCGCCGACCCCTATGTGTTGGGTATTTCAGGTGGTGCATCTGTGGCCGCCTTGGCGGCGATT
>CAZBUC010000356.1:0-2658 GCA_964494965.1 uncultured Maribrevibacterium sp. | reverse complement strand
TAGCGGTCGCCACGTAAATATTACCAGGACCAACAATTTTATCGACTTTAGGAACTGTCTGTGTGCCGTACGCTAGAGCTGCAACCGCTTGTGCACCGCCAATCGTAAAGACACGGTCCACACCAGCAATAAACGCCGCCGCCAAAACAACATCGTTTACAAACCCATCTGGTGTTGGCACAACCATGATAATTTCACCAACCCCTGCAACCTTGGCAGGCATCACATTCATGAGTACCGACGATGGGTAAGCGGCTTTCCCGCCTGGCACATAAACACCAACGCGGTCTAAAGGGGTCACTTTTTGCCCTAAAACCGTTCCATTCTCTTCTTGGTACTGCCAAGAAGGCTGCTTTTGACGTTCATGATACTGATGAACACGTTGTGCCGCCGCTTCTAAACTGGCTACCAGCTCAGGGCTCACTCGCTCTTTAGCCAAAGCAAGCTCTTCGCGGGAAATTTCTAACTCTGCAAAACTCATCACGTCACGACGATCAAAGCGGTTCGTAAACTCAATAACCGCTTCATCACCTCTTAGACGAACCTGTTCAACAATATCGGCAACAGATTTTTGCACATCGGCATCGGACACGGAGTCCCACGCCAATAGCGCTTCTAAATCAGCATAAAACCCTTCTGCACTGGATGAAAACTGTCGAATAGTAAGATTCAATTATTTACCCTCGTTGCTATCTACTGCTTTTCTCAGCATATCAATAATAGGTTCAATTTGAGTGTATTTTGTTTTATAAGCGGCTTTGTTAACCACTAAACGCGTGCTGATAGGGGCAATCAACTCTCTCGCTTCAAGCCCATTGGCTTTAAGTGTGTTGCCCGTATCCACAATATCAACGATCAAATCCGCCAACCCCATAATAGGCGCTAACTCCATAGCACCGTATAGTTTGACGACATCAGCCTGAATACCCTGTTCAGCAAAATACGCTTTCGCAGTTTTAATAAACTTTGAGGCGACTTTTAAACGCCTATTCGGAAGAGGTTGACCCACTACTCCTGCTGTCATCAAACGACATTTTGCAATTTTCAGGTCAAGCAATTCATACAAGTTCTTGGTTGACGCTTCCATCAAAACATCTTTGCCAGCCACACCAAAATCTGCAACACCATGATCAACATAGGTTGGCACATCGGTCGCTCTTAAAATCACCAACTTAATGTGCTCATGGTTCGTATCAAAAATCAGCTTGCGACTTTTACTAATATCTTCGGCAGGCACAATGTTGGCTTTTTTTAAAAGCGGCAGCGTCTCACCCAAAATACGACCTTTTGACAAGGCAATCGTTAATGTATTACTCATATCAATTCAATACTCGTGAAATTTTCGCACCTAAAGAGCCGAATTTCTCTTCAATACACTCATAACCACGGTCGATGTGATAGATACGGTCTATTTTTGTATCACCGTCTGCAACAAGTGCAGAAAGCACAAGACTGGCAGAGGCACGTAAATCGGTGGCCATAACAGGAGCCCCTTTCAGTGATGCACGACCGCGCACAATCGCCGTATTTCCATTCACCTCGATATCAGCTCCCATACGAAGCATTTCATCAACGTGCATAAAACGATTCTCGAAGATATTTTCTATGACACGTGCCACACCGTCAGCCACTGAATTGAGTGCCACAAATTGTGCCTGCATATCCGTCGGAAACGCAGGGTATGGCGCCGTACTAATATTCACGGCTTTGGGTCGACGCCCTTCCATATCCACTTCGATCCAGCTATCACCACAGGTCACTTTTGCACCCGCTTCCTCTAATTTAGATAGAACGGCTTCAAGAGATTTAACGTCAGTATCAATCACTCTAACCTTGCCACCGGTAATAGCAGCAGCCACAAGAAAAGTGCCCGTTTCAATTCGATCAGGCATGACCGGATAACTGGTACCATGTAACGCCTCTACACCATCAATAACGATAGTGTCAGTACCATGGCCTGTAATTTTCGCACCCATGGCAATAAGACATTCTGCTAAGTCTACTACTTCAGGTTCTCGCGCCGCATTTTCCAACACGGTTTGACCTTCAGCCAAGGTAGCCGCCATGAGCAAGTTTTCTGTCCCTGTCACTGTCACCTTATCAAAGAAAATTCTGGCACCTTTTAATCGTCCGTCAACACTCGCAACGATATCCCCACCTTCAACAGAAATAGTGGCACCCATTGCTTCAAGACCACGCAAATGCAGATCAACGGGGCGACTGCCAATAGCACAACCGCCGGGCAGCGAAACAACCGCACGACCAAAATGACTAACAAGCGGTCCCAAAACCAAAATAGACGCTCGCATTGTTTTAACCAGTTCATAAGGCGCTTCGCAGTTATTTAAAGTAGAAACATCAAGCTGCACGCTCATTTTTTCATCTACCACCACACCGCACCCCATCGAACCAAGCAATTCCAGCATGGTTGTAATGTCATGAAGATGGGGAAGATTTTTAATTGTAATTAACTCTTTCGTTAACAAAGTTGCCGCAAGAATGGGCAACGCCGCATTTTTCGCACCTGAAGCACGAACAACGCCATTAAGCCGAGTACCACCGGTAATCAGAAGCTTATCCATATTTATGTCTCTTATAATTGCTTTTATAGCTTGCTTATTTGTTCTGGCGTGTAGGTTTTCATCGTCACCGCATGAA
>CAZBUC010000355.1:0-2660 GCA_964494965.1 uncultured Maribrevibacterium sp. | reverse complement strand
GTTGAGTTTTTTTGCGAAGAAAGTGCATAAACGGCGTCGAAATCGCGCCGATGTGGATCAGTTGGCGACAGCGATTGCGGCGATCAAACAGGCGAAAAAACCACTAATCTTACTTGGTGGTGGCGTGCATTACAGCTTGGCACTTGAAGAAGCGACGGCCTTGATTGAGCAATGCCATATTCCCGCCTGTGAAACGCAAGCAGGCAAAGGTGCCTTGCCTTGGGATCATGAATTTAATCTTGGTGCTGTGGGGGTCACAGGTTCAAGTGCGGCGAATGCCGCAGCGCAAGAAGCGGATTTAATTATCGCAATTGGTACGCGTTTGCAAGATTTTACTTCCGCGTCGCGTACCTTGTTTGCCAATCCAGATCACACCTTGTTAAGCATCAATGTGACGTCTTTTGATGCAGAAAAACACAATGCCGTGCCTTTAATTGGTGATGCAAAAGTCACGCTGCAAGAGTTGTTGGCTGAGGTTGAAGGTTATCAAACGCCAGCGACGTGGAGCGATAAGGTGAAAGCTTTGAATC
The DNA here is from genome assembly GCA_964494965.1 of uncultured Maribrevibacterium sp. Taxonomy (GTDB): domain Bacteria; phylum Pseudomonadota; class Gammaproteobacteria; order Pseudomonadales; family Marinomonadaceae; genus Marinomonas. Next base: position 2,130 of record CAZBUC010000355.1, on the reverse strand, counting down.
TTGATTGGCTAGCCACAGTGGATCAAGTTACCGCCTTGCCAACAGAAGCAAGCGATCAAAGCTATTTGCCAACCGATGCGAAGGTGATTGGTGTAATTAATCGTGCAGCCACCGCCAACAGTACCTTAGTGCAAGCAGCGGGTGGTTTGCCCGGCGAATTGCACAAATTGTGGCGTACTTCCTCAGATCTTGGTTATCACGTGGAATATGGTTTTTCCTGCATGGGCTATGAGCTAGCGGGTGGCCTTGGGGTAAAAATGGCAACGCCTGAGCGCGAAGTGATTGTGATGGTGGGGGATGGCAGTTACTTGATGCTGAACTCTGAAATCGCCACCTCGGTGATGCTGGGATTAAAGCTGATTATCGTGGTGTTAGATAACCGTGGTTATGCCTGTATTAATCGTTTGCAGCAGGCCTGTGGCGGTGAGCCATTCAATAATTTATTGCAGCACAGCCATACGGTAGAAGCTGGCGCACCAAAAACCGACTTTGCCGCCCATGCTAAAGCCTTAGGGGCAAACGCTGAACAAGTCGCGTGTCTTGCCGATTTAGAACACGCCTTAGTGCGAGCCAAAGCCAGTGATAAAACCTATGTGATCGCCATCGACACTGACCCAATGCCAAGTACACAAGAAGGCGGTGCTTGGTGGGATGTAGCTGTGCCAGAAGTGTCGAGTCGTGAGCAAGTGGTTAATGCCGTGCGTCAGTACAAAATAGCCAAACAACAGCAACCTTATTAATTTCACTTTTACTTTTACTTTTAAATAGAAAGTAAAAGTAGAAAAAAGAACATAGATCTTGGAGCAACGTCATGAACAGCACGAATAAAAATAACAATGTGGTAACCGAATCAAAGATCCGAATTGGTATTAATCCTCTCACTTGGACCAATGACGATTTGCCATCGTTAGGTGCCGATACACCGTTAGAAGTGTGCTTGAGCGAAGCGCGTCAGGCCGGTTACAGCGGCATAGAACTGGGCAATAAATTCCCCCGTGATGCCAGTGTACTTGGGCCGATTTTAAAGCAACACGATTTATCTTTGGTATCTGGCTGGTATAGCGCGCGTTTGTTAGAACGCAGCGTGGAAGACGAAATTGCCGCCATGCAGGATCATCTTAATTTGCTCAAAGCCTTGGGCTCTAACGTTATGGTATTTGCCGAAGTCAGCGGTTGTGTTCATGGGGATCAATCTGTGCCTTTGTCACAACGTCCACGCATGACCCAAAGTCAGTGGGAGGAATATGCCAAACGCATGACAGCAGTCGCAGACTATATGGCATCGGAAGGCGTAAAAATGGCCTATCACCATCACATGGGCACCGTGATCGAAACCGCAGAAGAAGTCGATAAACTCATGCAAATGACAGGCGACAATGTGGGATTATTGTTGGACACCGGACACATCACTTTTGCGGGTGGAAATGCGTTGGCGATGGCGAAAAAACACGCCAAACGTATTGTTCATGTGCACTGTAAAGACATTCGTCCGGCTGTTTTACAAGACAATCTTAATCGCGATAGTGCTTTTTTAAACGCTGTTCTGGATGGTGTTTATACCGTACCCGGAGACGGCAGTATTGATTATTTCCCAATTTTTGAAGTACTGAAAGCCGCCAATTATCAGGGCTGGATTGTGGTGGAAGCGGAGCAAGACCCCGCCATTGCCCATCCATTAACCTATGCGACAAAAGGCTATGAGTATTTGTCAGCGAACTTAGGCAAGGCCGGTTTTCATTTTTAATCTGACACGGGTCATTCACGTACTTTAAAAGATAATAAAGAAGAGAGAAGAAAATGTCTAATAATGTCATGGGTAACTTCATCAATAACCAGCTTGTAGCAAGTGCTTCCTCACGCCAAGCCAAGGTCTTTAATCCAGCAACGGGTGATGTGTCATTACAGGTTGCCTTGAGTACGGTTGAAGAAACACAAGCTGCGATTGCATCTGCACAAACCGCGTTTGAGACTTGGTCTCAGGTGACGCCATTAAATCGTGCTCGGGTACTGTTTAAGTTCAAAGCCTTGGTCGAAGCCCACAGCCATGAGTTAGCAGAGTTGATTTCCAGTGAACACGGTAAGGTGTATTCCGATGCCATGGGAGAGTTGACCCGTGGTCTGGAAGTGGTG
>CAZBUC010000354.1:0-2661 GCA_964494965.1 uncultured Maribrevibacterium sp. | reverse complement strand
CCTTACGGTAGTGCAAGCATCCTAGTCATTACTTGGATGTACATAAAAATGATGGGGGACAAAGGCTTACGCGACGCGACATTCAATGCGATTTTGAATGCCAACTACATTGCCAAACGTCTAGCCGAGCATTACCCAGTACTTTACACGGGTAAAAACGGTACGGTAGCACACGAATGCATCATCGACATTCGCCCACTTAAAGCGGAGTCTGGCATCAGCGAAGAAGACATTGCGAAACGACTAATGGACTTTGGTTTCCATGCGCCGACTATGTCTTTTCCCGTCGCCGGCACCTTGATGATAGAGCCAACAGAGTCTGAAAATCTGGAAGAACTGGATCGCTTCTGTGACGCCATGATTCAAATCCGCAAAGAAATTAGCAAAGTGCAAGCAGGTGAATGGCCTTTAGAGGACAACCCGTTAGTAAATGCTCCGCACACAGCTGATAGCTTACTGGATGAAGAATGGCAACACGCCTATTCCCGTAAAGAGGCGGCCTACCCTCTTCCATGGATTAAAGCGCGTAAATACTGGCCACCTGTCGGTCGTATCGACAACGTATATGGTGATCGTAACCTGTATTGCGAATGCCCACCGATTGAAAGCTACGAAGAATAACCTTCATGCTTTTGAAATCGCAACATTAGGTCGATAAAACCAAAAAGAGCGAATCTGCAAAGATTCGCTCTTTTTGGTTGTTTGATACGGCATCAACACATCATCCGTAAATTCGATAATTTTTCTATTTAATTCACTCTAGCTAAGATACTTCCTTACTCAAAGCCCCACCAAGAGCGCCAAAGTATTGTTGAAACGCCATATTGATACGCTGACGTTGGGCACCTTGTGGATAAAGACCTATCTTCGCCTCTTCAGAATAGCGACTGCCTTTCACCAGAAAACGACTCGATGGGTTAGTATCTTCAACAAAGGCTTCGAATGCTCGAGCTGCCATCTCCACAGGCTTAGAGTAATACACCACATTAAGACGACGGTCTGCATCGGCCGAAGCTTGAAACAACGCACTGGGCTCTTCCCCAGAGTGATCAAGCATAATCTCAGCAAAACACCGCCCCAACATTAGGTTCAACGGGTGAGAGCGGCCACGTTGATCAAGATGCACAGTAAGATTGCCCAACCAAGCATCAGAGGCAAAGCGCGACGCAGAACAGTCAATAAACATTTTTTCACCCATGTAATGATCAAAGGCATGAAACCATTCATGAGCCAAGCTACCTGCTCCAGCGTTTTTTGCTAAAGACAGTTGACGAGTTGCAGGTCGATAGTGAGCCGCCACTCCAGGCCGCCCACCCTTACCATACTGAATACCCAGTGTGCCTCGAAGCGAAACAAGATGCTCTGGCCCCTGTAGCACAGCCATCAAATCCTCAAGGGCACCATCAAAATGAACGGCCGCCCTATCTCTTTCTTCTGGCGTGACCCACCGCCCCATCTCAAACCCACGAAAACCATAGCGCCGGCGAATATCAACAAAATTCACCCTAGACTCATAACTCATCTAGATCACACGCATCAGAATACATCAACCAGCACATCATTCATCAAACGCTGCCACTCGTCTTCAATAGGCGCCTCGAACAACATTTTTTCACCACCAAGTGAAATCTCTAACCGAGTGGCATGAAGACACAATCGCTTAAAGCCAAGTTCTTTGGTAGCTTTTAACTCATCGGCTGTAGCGTACTTTTCATCACCAACAATAGAGTAGCCGGCGTACTGAGCATGCACCCTGATCTGATGAGTTCGTCCTGTTACCGGTTCACATTCAACAAGACTGTAACCCTCAAACTGTCTAGCCAACTTAAAGCGGGTCAGACTTTCTTTGCCATCCGTATGCACTTTTACAACGCGCTCGCCTGATTTCAGCTCATTTTTCAATAAGGGCGCGTTGACTTGCAGCTTACGTTTCGGCCAAGCTCCGTAAACAAGCGCGAAATAGGTTTTTTTCACCCCTTCTTTTTCGCGTAAAGCAGTATGCAACTCTTTTAACACCGAGCGCTTTTTTGCCACCATGATCAAACCAGAAGTATCACGATCCAGGCGGTGCACCAGTTCGATAAACTTCTCAAGCGGTCTCATCTGGCGGATCACCTCAACCAGGCCAAAACTTAACCCACTGCCCCCATGCACAGCCAAGCCGGGCGGCTTATTAATCACTATTAAACCTTTATCCTCGTAGATAATTCGCGATTCTATCTCGTTTTTCAAACGATCAGACAAAGTCGGCTTCTCTGACTCTGGCGTCAATACGATAGGCGCAATGCGCACAATATCGCCATCCATGAGCCTATAATCTGGCTTTGTGCGCTTCTTGTTCACACGAATCTCGCCTTTGCGCAACAGATTATAAATTTTACCCTTAGGCACACCTCGCAAAAAAGTGACCAAATAATTATCGATTCGTTGGCCGGCATTGTTATCGTCAATCGTGTTGTAACGAACCGCTGGGCGCTCTGATGAGTTTTGTTCTGAGTCCGACATAAGTTAAGATTGGTTTCCTTTATAATTGAAGCACTTAGTATTTACTGTTATATTCACACTCGCAAAGGGTAAGAGGCAACAAAACACCTCGAAGATATGCATGAATTGAATAGAATTTGTCGAAGCGACACTTCGGCTCCTATCTTACCTCTGTAA
>CAZBUC010000353.1:0-2687 GCA_964494965.1 uncultured Maribrevibacterium sp. | reverse complement strand
TCAGGTTATACAGTCTTGTAACATTACTGTAAATAGCAAAAGAAAATCATCAAATTTTCGCAATTGTTTTTCACCACTTTTTCGCAATAGTAAATCACCACTTTTGAGGGTCCTGTTGCGGCGTTGTGCTCTTTGTGAAGCTTAGCGGAACAAAGAGCACAACGCCGCAAGATTTTCACTATTGCTGCACGACATACTATGCATTTTTATTAAAAATCGTTTCGCGGTTCTCCATTCGATAGCTTTCTCCCGATAATTTTACAACCTCACAACGGTATAGTAACCTGTCCAATAAAGCGGTCGATAGCACTTCATCCTCAAGCGTTTCTGCCCATTGTTTTGGCGACTTGTTGGTTGTAATGATGACTGAGCTTTTCTCGTGCAGATAATCAATTAGATTGAAGAAGGCTACAGCCTCGTGCTTCTTCATTGGGAACATCATTATGTCATCGATGGCCAGTAAATGCGCCCTAATTAGCCGATTGTATTTACCTAGCGCCGTTGAGGTCATCTCTTTTAGGCGGATAATGGAAATTAACTCTTCCATGGACACAAAATATGCCTTGTAGCCTTGTTTTAAAGCCTCATACACAAGCCCTGATGCCATATACGTTTTACCCGTTCCTGATGGCCCCATGAATATGATGTTAAAATTCTGCTCTAACCAAACCAATTCTCTGAGCTGTTTTAATTCCGACCTTGAGATTCCATTTGAGAGGTCAAAATTGTACTGATCTAAATCGTGGTTTTTGGGCAAGCCTGCCATGTTGAACCGTCGTTGATAATCGGTCTCACGACGCTTCTCAACCTCTTTGCCCAGCATGTCTAGGGTAAATTCAACGTATGTCGGCTTGTCTATTTGTGCCTGATGGATAATAGATTCTGCATGGTTTCTCAAATGTGCCAACCGAAGGGTATCGGCGTATTGGCGTATAGTATGTGTCTGTGTTTCCATTAGTTAAATATATTTTCGTATTTGTTAATATCACTCGTCTCTATAATCCCATAATCACCGGTTATCGCTCCGTTTGCAGTGGTTAAGCTGTTTATAATGCGCTTGTCGATTGAACTGTCAACCGGTTGCCTCTGATTCAGAATGTCGATAACGTTTTTCGCATTAAACACCTTATTCTCAATGCAGAATCGCAGGCATTCGTCAATAATAGCCGTTGGGTAGTGGTTGTGGTTCCTTAAGAAGTACTGAAGATTGTCACGGTAGTATCGACTCTTGTCTTTCTGTAACATTTGTAAATAGGTCTCAGCAATGCTGCCTGACCCCATAAGTTCAAAGACTTGTTGGTGAAGAACCTCAAGCGTTTGCGACTTTGGGCGGGTGTGATCAGTGTTTCTAACGGTCTTTCCTTTCTCAAAACTCAGGCTGTGGGTGCAGATAAACTCCTTTGTGCAAGCGTAAACGGTCATTTCCTTGCTATCTGCTTTGAGAAGAACAGCACTCTGGCGGTTGGTGTATGTTCCCAATGGCAGGGTGTAAAAGTTGCCTCGGTACAGAACCGTATTGTCCTTTCTTACTTTATAGGATTTTAGCTCTGATGATGGCTGCTTCTGTTTTACGGGCATCAGATGCTGTTTTTCTTGCTCCCACTCCAGCTTGGGTATCAATTGCGTTGCAGCGTGCTTTTTTGCGTTGGCGGTACGCTCTAACCACTCGATTGCCTGACCATTCAATAACCCAATGTTGACATACTCACGACCACGTAAAAAGTTTTGTTTCACGTATTTAACAACGCTCTCTATTTTTCCTTTGCTTTGTGGGTCGGCCTTTCTACAGAAAACAGCCTTAAAATCCTGACTTCTACAAAAAGCAGCAAATTCGAGGGTAAGCAGGTAATCGCCCAGATTCTCGTTGTGCATAAATACGCTGTCCTGGTCGTAAAGTATCTTCTTTGGCACACCCCCAAAATAATCAAATGCTGAATGGTGTGCCTTAACGGCTTCGCTGGATGTAAACGGTTTGTCGGTCAAGTAAATAAACTTATATCTCGAGCGCGACAAGCTGATGGCGAAAAAATAGATCTTCACGCGCTTAGCGTATTTATTCTGCATCCACGTTTCGCCAAAATCCACCTGCGCTTCTTCCCCGTAGGGTGGGTCGGGGAGCTTCTCGAAAACACGGGTACTTGCTTTCGATGGCTTTGGAATATGAAATTCGCTTCGCACCGCTAGTACGAAATTATAAACTGTTTTGCTGTGAATATCCGGCAACTCTTTATAGTGCTCCTTAAGCCTGTCCTCAACCTGTGCTGCTGACAAATACGGCGTTTTGCTAAGAATATCTTTTATGAAAACGCGATATTCTGTCAACTTTTTAGGGAGGCTGTTTCTTCTTCCAATCCATTTGTGAAAGGTCGCTTCGTCCATCTGCTGGTATTTGCGGATGGTGGCTCGATCTAAGCTCGTCTCTCGTTTAATTTGGCTCTTATTTAAGCCTTGCTCTGTAAGTTCTTGTACTTTGTACCACATCGTAAATTTGCTTTTCTGGTTGTAATTCATCTGTCAAAAGTTTAAACCTTGAGTGTTATTCGTTCAAAGTTCTAACTTTTATTCTTATTGGCGATTTACTCTTGCCAAAAATTGGCGATTTACTTTTGCGAAAATTTGACGATTGCAAGATACTGCTTACACCTTCTCATCGTTATTAAAGTCTTCCCTATTCATAATCCTATTCT
>CAZBUC010000352.1:1785-2697 GCA_964494965.1 uncultured Maribrevibacterium sp. | reverse complement strand
GTAAAGTTTCTCTGGCAAAAGTGCAGCGTGACAAAAAAGGCGAATGGCCGTATTTACCTAAACACCTTTTTGCTTATTATTCAGGCCCAAGTGACCGGCTTGAGGATTTGTTTATAAAGCATAGAACTGATTTTTATAACAAATTACTCAGAGAAGAAGTAAATATAGAGGACGAAGTAAGGCCGCTGTTTTATGCTAAGCCATATCATAGCCAGTTTGTGTTGTTGGCTTTCTTCCTTAGTGGGCAAAGTGATGTCGGACGTAAATTTCTTGAAGCACAACTCGGTATCAAGCGGTTTCACTCGGCACATTTTGTTTTTAGAAAACCATCATGGGAACGAAGCAAAACGGATGCCTTTTGGGGAGCATATGGTGTAGTTCGGCAGTTTCTGGATCGCTTGCTACCACATACATTTGGTGTAGTTAGAGCAACGCGAGAGGAAACAACCTCTTTGACTGGTAAAGGAAAACCTAATGACTTTGTTCATCTGTACTTACCAGACATTACTGCATTAAACGCAACCGCTAAAGGCCTCGGCCCGAAAAACTTCTTTAAAATGTTGGAAAGCACTCTACTCTCAGAATTGATTTCCAGCGTGCATGTAAAAGTTGTACTTAATAACGATGAGATCGTTAGCTTTAGTGAGTTAAGTGAAGGCGAGCAACAGCTTTTAACCGTTTTTGGTTTGCTACAATTTACTGCCGAGTCTGATTCGTTGTTTTTACTTGATGAACCAGATACTCACTTAAACCCTGCGTGGGCAGCAAAATACCATGCATTTTTGAATCGATTTATTCCTAATAAAAATCATTGCCATATCGTAATGGTGACACATCACCCGCTTGCTATAGCGGAGCTAACAAAAGATCAAATTCAAGTATTACATCGCGATGCTAACGGACTTTCTTACG
>CAZBUC010000352.1:0-1775 GCA_964494965.1 uncultured Maribrevibacterium sp. | reverse complement strand
ACGCTGAAAAGCCAGCAGAAAGTCCGATAGGGATGGGCGTAAACGGTATTTTGACCAGTGATATGTTCGGTATGGCAACAACGCTTGATCAACACACAAGCAAAGTGATTGAGGATCGCCGTACGATTTTAGAAAAAGACATTCTGAGCGAGGAAGACAAGATTGAGTTAAGGAAGCTTAATTCATCATTAGAGCGCTTAGGTTATGGTTACACTCACCCCGACGAAGATTATCGACAGTTTCTTATTGAGCGAAAAAAAGCGATGGAACAGCTTCGTGAAAGCAATCGAGACGACACGGAATATCGTTTAGAAACGATAAAAATAATACTTAAAAACAAAGGGTTGCTATAAGCGTGCGTTACGTCGTTCTCCAGCAAGTAGAAGCTTGCAAGCCTGTAGATTGGGATTTAAAAGCCAGAGCTTGGTTGACTACGATCAGTCAAGCAGCGGATAGAAGTGCAACTTTTAAAAAACTTGGTAGTGTGTGGAGCCCGTTTAAAGCTAACTTCATCAATGCATTCGGTGATAAGTGTTGGTATTCAGAAGTGCCTCGTATCAATGCCGATTTTGATGTTGACCACTTTAGACCTAAGGGAGCGATAAAAAAAGCGAAAGGAAGTTTTGCGGCAAGGGTTGTGAATGGCGTAGTCGAAAAGCACCCCGGATATTGGTGGTTAGCGTTTGAACCTAAGAATTATCGATACGCCTGTAAATATGCGAATCAGCCAAGAGATAAGGGAGGAAAGCATGACTACTTTCCTCTCGCAAGCGAGGCGACCCGTATTTGGAATCAAAGTACATTACCTGCACATACAACTGAACTAGTTCAGTTGTTAGACCCATGCAACCTCAGTGATGTTGAACTTCTTTCCTTTGATAAATCACCTGGACTGGCTCATTCTCGATTCGATCAAGCGACCTTTCCAGATATGTATGCCCGTGTACAAGTAAGTACAAAGTGTTACAACCTCAACAATAAATCGGTTATAGGGCATAGATTAAAAGTCATAAATGATGTTAGTGATGACTTAAAACTACTTGAGGCTATATGGGGTTTGCCTCCAGCGGCTAAACAAATGATGCAGGTTCAATTCGATGCCGCAGAATTACGTTTAATAAAAGCATGTGACCGAAAATCACCTTTTTCTGCAGCAGCAGTTGCTTTCGTCAAACCTAAAATTGCGGAGCCTTGGATTGTTAATGTACTGCCGCGTTTAGATTTAACACCTTAAACGACGGAGCAATATCTAAGCACCAGTTGTTGAGAGCTATCAAACATGTTTATAGAGCAAAAGCTGAAAATAAAAGATCTGGCCGGTATTCAGTATTACGGCACTGCAGGTATCACCGCTCGCTGTTTGCGAGCCTTAACCATGGCTATTCAAGCGGGCGATACCATAGAAAAAGCCTACCTACTTTCTGATTTCGACACTAAATCTGGCTGTGGCACCCACTGCTTTTTATTGTTTACTGAATATAGCGATCCTATTGCGATAAAATCTGGTTTTGCATCCGGCTATGGCGGTGAAGGCCCTCGCGGGTTGTCGAGTGCGTTGCAAATTCTAATTCGCCACAATATCGCTATTGAAGAATATGCCGTTGATAAAAGCCTTATTGAAAGAGTTGATCGTTCCTGCCTGACACAAGCAGACTTAGACGCTCTTAAAGCTCAGCGCCCGGTGCTTCCAACCCGATATTACGATTTTATTTTACTAAGAGACGATCATCGTACTTATGATGACAATTTAGTGAAAAGCTTGTTTGCTCAGGAAG
>CAZBUC010000351.1:0-2700 GCA_964494965.1 uncultured Maribrevibacterium sp. | reverse complement strand
CGAGATGCCCCTGGCCTCGATCACGACCATCAGACCGCCTCCGGGAATTTATGCTCCTGTGAACGGAAGACAATATGTCCAGCGGCGTAAAAGACCAGCAATGGAACCAAAACTATTTAAAGCTGGCACAAAAAACCAACAGTCCACTGCTGCCTGTTCACATCGGCGGACGCAACTCCATGCTGTTTTACACCAGCTCTTTTCTGTATCGCCCTCTTTCTACGATACAACTTGCCAATGAAATGTTTCGTCAAAAAAATCGCTGTATTCCCATGCAGATTGGCCAGGCAATCCCCATTCAAGAGCTGGCACAATTGCCGTTAAGCGATAAAGAAAAAAACAAACTGGTCAAACGCCATCTGTACCGAATTGCCAAGGGCAAAAAACCCTTACTCAAGACCGAAAAAACCGTTGAGCATCCACAAAATAGACAACGTATAAAACAAGAGCTTAAGTTAGCTGAACACCTTGGCAGCACAAAAGATCATAAACAAATCTACTTGTTTGACTACGATCCCGCCTCTGTCACCATGAAAGAAATCGGTCGCCTCCGTGAAATCGCCTTTCGTAAAGTAGGAGAAGGCACAGGCGAGCGTTCTGATCTGGATAAATTTGATCAGTATTACCGCCATTTAATTCTTTGGGATGAAGACGAATTGGAAATTGTCGGTGCTTATCGCATTGGTGAAGTCGCTCGCTACATGAAATCAGACACACCTAATCGCATCTACAGCGCAGAATTGTTTCGCTACTCTTGCGATATGGAGCCTTACTTTGAGCAAGGAATCGAACTGGGACGCAGTTTTATTCAGCCAAAATACTGGGGCAAACGCAGTCTAGATTATTTATGGTATGGCATTGGTGCGTATCTCGATAAACACCCCGAAATTCGCTACATGTTCGGCCCTGTGAGTTTAAGCAACAGTTACCCTCAGGTAGCCAAAGACTTTATTGTGTCTTTTTATCAACTGTATTTTGCCGATAAGGAGCACTTGGCACGGTCTTTCACACCGTACCAAGTCAATCCAGAGCACGCTGACATTATTTCCAACCTATTCAGCGGTAACAGCTACGAAGAAGACTTCAAAGTATTGAAAGAACAGCTCAGTCACTTTGGGGCCAGCGTACCAACGCTCTTCAAACAATACAGTGAATTATGTGAGCTTGGCGGCGTTCGCTTCTTAGACTTTGGTGTCGATGCCGATTTTGGCTACTGTGTCGACGGCTTAGTCCTAGTCGACCTTAATACTGTCAAAGAAGCAAAAAACAAGCGTTATCGCGGCCAAGGCCACATTGAAACCCTCACCATCAAACAAAGCCAAGAATTACGACCTTGAATTATGATGACGCTCACGGGAATGACGAGAGGGATGCCGATGTTTGTCAGACTCGTCCGTTTTATAGAACATCAAGTAAATGACTTTCACAATTAACATCATGGTTAGCACAATTAAAACGATCATTTGAGCATCCATAAAACACCTCGTTATTATTGTTGGTGTTTTTTCAGTATAGAACACCGAGGAATTTTGTGCGTACTTTTGCATCAATAGCTCATTACTGGCCTGAAGCTTGCTAGCATTAATGAGCTATTGGTAAAAAATGTCTGACTTTTTATGACACTGTGGATGATGGAGAGCAAAATGATTGAAAAAACCTATTTAAAAACTAAACCGGAATGTAAGGTGAAATTTGTTTTACCTGCTGAACAAATCTGTGATGACAAGAGTGTCTTTCTAGTGGGCGATTTTAATGAATGGGATACCTCTTCACACCCCATGCGGAAACAAAAATCAGGGGTATATGCCACCACGCTCAACCTAAAAGTGGGCCAGACGTACCAATTTCGTTATGTAACAGAATCACAACGCTGGCTGAATGATGACAACGCAGATGGCTACAGTTACAGCCCTGTCAGCCCAGATCAAAATAGTATTTTAAGCCTTTGATTGCCCCTCGCATAGCATTAAATCCGATCTCATAACGCAAGCATTGACACGATACAAGCGGTCGAAAGACCGTCTTGTATTGTCCTACCAAAACGATAGAATTCCTCACTTTCGCGCTCACTTTTTGGCCTCTGTCTGCCATTTTGCTGAAAAAACCTGTACAATGTTTTTTATTAAACGCCCATTTAATAAAAAATTCACATCATAGCGCACAATGTTAATCGCGCTAAAACCATCAAAAGAGAGGCTTATCATGGCACATCAGCAGCAATACATTCATGGCCGCTACCATGCATCCACCAGCGGAGAACACTTTGAAACAATCAACCCAGCCACAGGCGAAGTGATTGCAACAGTAGAGCACGCAGGACAAGCTGAGCTAGATGCTGCCATTGAGTCTGCCAAACAAGGCCAAAAAGTCTGGGCGGCGATGAGCCCTGTCGAGCGCGGACGCATTCTTAAAAAAGCCGCTGAGCTATTGCGTGAAAACAACGAAGAGCTTGCCCGTCTTGAAGTATTAGACACAGGTAAGCCTTTACAAGAAGCCATTTGCGTGGACATTCAAACTGGTGCAGACGTGATCGAATATTACGCTGGCCTAACGGATAAAATCCAAGGCGATTACCAAGACCTTGGCAATGGCAACTTCTTCTACACTCGCCGCGAGCCACTGGGTATTTGCGCTGGCATCGGCGCGTGGAACTACCCTATTCAAATCGCTATGTGGAAATCCGGTCCGGCCTTGGCCGCT
>CAZBUC010000350.1:0-2709 GCA_964494965.1 uncultured Maribrevibacterium sp. | reverse complement strand
GATCACGGTTTGCCATTCGGCTTGCGCCAGTTGATTGTCACCATACGGAAAATGACGGCGAAAACAGTAGCGACAATTGACCGCGCAGGTGCCTGTGGTGATGACTAATAGGCGGCTTTTGTACTTATGTACTATGGCTTTTTGCGGGTTGTGGTCGGCTTCTTCTAGCGGGTCTTTTGTGTAGCCCACGACTTTCTGCATTTCCACCGCGCTGGGTAAGACTTGCAATAGCAGTGGGTCGTTTGGGTTGGCGTATTCCATGCGCGACAAATAGGGCCGTGGCACCAGTAATTTAAAACTCTGATGGGCGTCGGCGCCCTGTTGTACTAGGTGGTTGGGCAGTCCGAGCTGGGCCACGAGCTCGGGTAGGGACGTAATGGCCTGAGCCAGATGTTCAGACCAGCTTAGCTTCTTCTGTGTTTGTATCGGAGTCACGTCAAATATCTGCAAAATTGTGTTCTTTTGGGTTATGATTGCGTCCACTTATTTTATGGCTGATTAGGCCAGTGGCTCTCAGAGATCTTTGCAAACGCTCTTTTTTATTTAAAGTGGTTTGCAGAGATCTTGGGACTGACATGATACGCCAGTCAGAGCTTTTTCTCTAAAAATATACTGTGAGGATGTATGGCTAATATTTCTACCAGCGAAATGCGCGGCGGCACGAAAGTCATGGTCGATGGCGACCCATGTGCGGTGCTAGACAATGAACACGTAAAACCCGGTAAGGGTCAAGCGTTTAACCGTTTGAAATTGCGTAATTTACGTTCTGGCCGCGTGTGGGAGCGTACCTTTAAATCCGGCGATACGCTGGAAGGCGCTGATGTGATGGACACCGATATGGAGTACTTGTACACCGACGGTGAGTTCTGGCATTTTATGGCTGTAGACGGTTCTTTTGAACAGCATGCGGCAGACGAAACGGCCGTTGGCGATGCGATGAAGTGGCTGAAAGAGCAAGAGAAATACGTGGTGACCCTGTACAACGGTGCGCCATTGGCGGTGTCTGCGCCTAACTTTATTGAGTTAGAAGTCACAGAAACGGACCCAGGGGTGAAAGGCGATACTGCTAACGGCGGTTCTAAGCCTGCGACCTTGGTGACGGGTGCTGTGGTTAAGGTGCCTTTATTCATCAATATTGGTGAGCTTCTGCGAGTGGATACGCGCACAGGTGAATACGTTTCCCGCGCCACGGGTAAGTAACGCCACTCTCACTGCCTAAGTTTAAGAGAAAACCCGAGTTCGATGTGATCGAACTCGGGTTTTTTTATGCTCAAACTGACCGGGAGCCATTTCTTCTGTTGGTTTCATGTTTTGCTCGTATTTTGTTCAATGTTTTCGTTTTCGCGGTTTTTAAGTTTCATTTGAATTGTAATTGTATTTCAAATGAAACCTTACTATCATCAAAGTGTCATATTTACTTTCTATAGTGGTTCTTTCTTTTCTAATAAAAACTCATTGTGAGGGACACGGAAATGCATAAATTGAAATTAGCGTCAGTGTTGGTCGGTTTGTCTATGGCTGGATCAAGCTTCGCGGCAATACAGGTGGAGTTGTGGCACGCTATGGGTGGCGCCAATGGTGAAAAAGTGGATGCCATCGCCAAAGCCTTTAACGATTCACAAGACGCTTATGATGTTAAGCCAGTCTATAAGGGTAACTACACGGAAACCATGACCTCGGCGATTGCGGCGTTTCGCGCTAAACAGCAGCCAGCTATTGTGCAGGTGTTTGAAGTGGGCACCGCGACTATGATGGCAGCGGAAGGGGCGATTTACCCTGTTCATAAGTTGATGCAGGAGTCTGGTCAGCCATTGGACGAGAGTGCCTTTTTGAGCGCGGTAACAGGGTATTACACCAACAGTGACGGCAATATGCTGTCTATGCCTTTTAACAGTTCAACGCCAGTGCTTTATTACAACAAAGAATTGTTCGCTAAAGCAGGGATTAGTCAAATCCCAACGACATGGCAAGAAGTGGAAAGCGTGTCGAAACAATTGCAATCGGCGGGCGTTAGTTGTGGTTTCACCACGGCTTGGCAGTCTTGGGTGCATTTAGAGAACCTCAGTGCTCGTCACAATGTGCCGTTTGCTACCTTGGAAAATGGCTTTGGTGGTTTGAAAACCGAATTGACTTTCAATGGCCCGCTGCAAGTGGCTCACGTTGAGAAAATGGGCGAATGGCAGAAAAACGGCATTTTTAGCTACTCTGGACGTACCAACGACGGTGCGGCGAAATTTTACAGCCAAGAGTGCGCCATGTTAACGGAATCGTCCGCGGGTTATGCGGGTATCACGCGTAATGCGACCTTCGACTTTGGTGTGACTGAGCTGCCATACTGGGAAGGTAAAGTGGATCAGCCTTCTAATACCATCATAGGCGGCGCGTCTTTGTGGGTATTGCAAGGTCATTCTAAAGAAGAATACAGCGCGGTAGCGTCTTTCCTTCGCTTCTTGTCGAGTGCTGAAGTTCAAGCGGATTACCATCAGGTGACAGGCTATTTGCCGATCACCGAAGCCGCTTACGACTTGACGACAAAGCAAGGTTTCTATGCAGCGAATCCAGGCACAGAAACGGCGGTGTTGCAGATGACCACGGGCACGCCAACGGCGAACACTAAGGGGTTGCGTTTGGGTAACTTTGTGCAAATCCGTGGCGTGATCGATGAGGCATTAGAGTCTGTTTGGAGCGGCGATGTAGACGCACAAACGG
>CAZBUC010000349.1:0-2713 GCA_964494965.1 uncultured Maribrevibacterium sp. | reverse complement strand
CCAAGGTTTCCACACCATATGTGCTGGGTTCCCGAGTACCCAATAAGTTCAAGTTAGGGCCATTGATTACCATAATGATTGACATGCTACGCTCTCCTAAGTGCTTTAGAAACTGACTATGTATTGTGTATTACTAATTAAATCGTAGAAATTTTTTGGCCTCTAAACACCATTAACTTCATAATCGCATTTTTTTATATTTCAAGAACAATGATTTAGGTCAAACTGAAATAGCAAGTCATGACAAAAACCTTACATTTTTTAACACTATTATTTACCTTGTTGGACTATGATCTCCCACGGATGTTATCAGAAAAAGTATATTTGGTTGTTTTCTAATAACATTGGATTTATGACACTTATTTGAATCATGAGGATCCCCCCCCCTATGTTTTTTAAAAACAAGCCCAAAGCTTCAGTGGATGAAATGCATGACAACGATGAAAAGGACTTCGTCAAAGCATTAAATCTTTTCTGTGCCACCATCAGCTTCTCTCCAGAAGGGACGATTCTTGATGCAAATCCACATTTTTTAAACGCAACAGGTTACACATTAGAGGAAGTGAAGGGCAAACATCACTCAATATTTTGCTCGAAAGACGTCGTTTCCAGTGCAGAGTATCGTGACTTTTGGCCTAAATTAGCGTCTGGTCAATCTCAACAAGGCACTTTTTTACGCAAGCGAAAAAATGGTGAAGATCTATGGCTCGAAGCCACTTACATTCCGGTTCATCATGACGGCAAAGTCGTAAAAATTGTTAAAATCGCATCTGATATTACTGAAACAAAAAAACAGGCCGATACGCAATTAGCCCTTGTTAATGCCATTAATCGCTCCAGCGCCACCATTGAATTCCACCCTAACGGCACCATCATTAATGCCAATGAGAATTTTCTCACTACCATGAGCTATCGTTCGGCAAAAGACATTATCGGCCAACATCATAAAATATTTTGTAAAGATGAGTTTTACCGCGCTAACCCTCATTTTTGGAATGAACTCGCAAAAGGCGATTACAAAACCGGACAATTTGAGCGCGTCAGCAAACAAGGTCATACGATTTGGTTAGAAGCCAGTTACAATCCTATTTTTGATCCTTCAGGTAACGTCGTTAAAGTAATTAAAATTGCCTCCGACATCACCGAAAAAGTAAACGCTCAGCTCGCAGTACAAAATGCCGCTGAAGTGGCTCATTCTACCTCCGTTGAAACGGCCCAGGTTTCTGAAAACGGTGCGCAAATCTTGCGTCAAACCGTGGCCACATCGGATTTAATCGTCAAAGACATCGAAGCCTCTACTCAGCTGATTGAACAACTGAATCATCAGTCTGACAGCATCGCCAAAATTGTGACCACCATAGGTTCCATTGCCGACCAGACCAATCTGCTCGCATTAAATGCCGCGATTGAAGCCGCGCGCGCCGGTGAACACGGCCGTGGTTTTGCCGTAGTGGCCGATGAAGTAAGAACCCTTGCCTCACGAACCAGCCACTCCACTGTCGAAATAGAAGAAATGGTAGCGCAAAACAGCCAACTTACTCGCCAAGCAAAAGCCAGTATGAGCAAAATCAGCGAACGTTCCACAGAAAACGCTCAACTGATTAATCAAGCCTCAGGCATTATTGATGAGATTCTAAAAGGCGCGGAACACGTATCAAACACGGTGGATAAATTGATCCACATTGATAAAAAATAACGCCGTAATCCACATAAAAGCGACGCCTCTATCTGGCGTCGTTTTTTCCACCCTTTCTCTTAGTTATGGCCTTCTCTGATATGCCTCTAAGATCAATCTCATCATAACCTTTAAAATAGACTGCCTTCATTTTTTTGCTATTCATTTGTTTGATATTCATTTTTGATATAGTTTAAGGGAAATAATTATTGAGAGTGTCCTATGGAAATTGCCATTCCCAACCTAAGGCATTTACGCGTTTTTCTAGCGGTTGCCGAGCTTAAAAGCATCACTAGGGCGTCAGAAAACATTTTTTTATCGCAGCCCGCTATCACACAAGCCATTGCCAAATTAGAAGCCTTGCTGGGTGCACCGCTCTTTGAGCGCCATTCCGATGGCATGTATCCCACGGCATCCGGTGAGGTATGGCAAAAAAGGGTGTCCCGTGCGATCGACTATATTCAAACCGCCACTCTAGAGGTTGTCAAAGACAACGTGCCAAAAGAGCGGGTGCAAAAAAACCTGATCGCGATGATCAGCACCACTCAACTAAGGGCGCTCGTGGCGGTCAGTGAAGCGCAAAACTTCAGCATTGCTAGTCGCAATTTGGCAGTATCTCAGTCTTCAGTGCACCGTGCGGCACGGGACTTAGAGCGCTTACTTGGGGTGGTGTTATTTGAAAAAAACAGCCTAGGTACCAGCGCGACTAAAGCCGCTCAAACTCTATCAAAAGCCACCAAACTGGCTTTTGGTGAGCTGCGGCAAGGCATTTATGAAATCAACGCATTACAGTACAAAGACGTCAGTACCATTACGATTGGCAGTATGCCGCTGGCGCGTATGACCATTTTGCCTAAGTCGATTTTGCAGTTTAACGAACGTCATCCTGATGTGAATATCAATGTAACGGAAGGCCCTTATGCCGATTTACTGCATCACCTACGCCAAGGCGATATCGATATTATTTTAGGCGCGCTACGCTACCCTTCCCCGTCTGACGATGTGGTCCAAGAAGAGCTCTGGTCTCCGCCCTTGTCG
>CAZBUC010000348.1:0-2719 GCA_964494965.1 uncultured Maribrevibacterium sp. | reverse complement strand
GTAATTTATCTCTTCTTCATCACGTCCACGCTTGTTTAAAGGCGCACGTCATATTCAAAAAGAATGTGGACTATGTGATACAAGACAATCAAATTGTGATCGTCGATGAGCATACTGGCCGTACCATGTTCGGTCGTCGTTGGTCTGAAGGGATTCACCAAGCGGTAGAAGCTAAAGAAGGTGTAACAATTCAAGCCGAAAGTCAAACGCTTGCCTCGACGACGTTCCAAAACTTTTTCAGATTGTATGAGAAGTTGTCTGGTATGACAGGGACGGCGGATACAGAGGCTTTTGAATTTCAGCAAATTTATGGTTTGTCCGTTGTTGTTATCCCTACCAACAGTGTTGTTCAGCGTAAAGATTTTAATGATCTTATCTTTATGTCAACAGAAGACAAGTTTGAAGCCATCGTTGTTGATATTGAAGAAAACGTAAAGCAAGGCCGTCCTGTACTTGTGGGTACAGCGTCCATTGATTATTCAGAGCTTTTATCGAGTTACCTTACTAAGAAAAACATTCCTCACAATGTGCTTAACGCGAAACAGCATGAACGTGAAGCTGAAATAGTAGCGGATGCTGGGCGTCCTGGTGCGGTTACTATTGCCACAAATATGGCGGGTCGAGGCACAGATATTGTGCTAGGTGGCAACTTGCAAGTTGAATTAGCTCGACTTGGTGCCAATGCTTCTGAGCAGGCAGTAGAGAAGTTGAAAGCCGATTGGGCTGAACGAAACCGCTCTGTATTAGACGCGGGAGGTTTGCATATTATTGGTACCGAGCGTCACGAATCTAGACGTATAGATAATCAGCTACGTGGTCGTGCGGGTCGTCAGGGTGATGTGGGCTCTTCACGCTTCTACTTGTCTCTCGAAGACAGCTTAATGCGCATCTTCATGTCCGATCGTGTCAAAAAAATGATGGTGGCGCTTGGCATGGAAAAGGGCGAAGCGATTGAGCACAAGATGGTGTCTAATGCCATTGAAAAGGCTCAGCGTAAGGTAGAAGGCCGAAACTTCGACATTCGTAAGCAGCTACTCGAATACGACGATGTGGCCAATGATCAGCGCCAGGTTATTTACCGCCAGCGTTATGACATGATGACATCGGATGATTTATCAGAAGCTGTGATGGCGATGCGCGAAGAAGTGGTAGCAGGAATAATAGACCAATATGTGCCGCCGCAAAGTATTTTTGATATGTGGGATCTACCGGGTCTTGAAGAGAAAATCCGTAATGAATTTGGTCTTTCTTTGCCGATTGTACAATGGGTAGAGGATGACAAGAAGCTCTATGAAGAGCCTTTGCGTCAAAAGATTCTCGATAGCTTTATAGAAGATTATCAAGCGAAAGAAGATATTGCGGGTAAAGAGCCTTTCAGATCGTTTGAAAAGCAGGTTTTATTGCAAGTCCTCGATACCTTATGGAAAGAACACCTCCAAACAATGGATATGCTTAGACAAGGTATTCATCTTCGTGGTTATGCTCAAAAAAATCCTAAGCAAGAATATAAACGCGAAGCTTTTGAGCTATTCCAAGGTTTGCTTGAGCAAATAAAGTACGAAGTGATTCAAATTATAACCCGTGTCAAAGTGCAGTCTGCGGATGAGGCGGAAAAGATTCAAGAAGCTCGCCTGAAGCAGGAAGAGAAAATGAGAATGAACATGGTTCATGACTCATCTAACGCCTTGACTGATGGTTCCGATAAGGCTGGCGATGCGGCAGAATTTCCTAAAGTGGGTCGAAACGAACCTTGCCCATGCGGTTCAGGGAAAAAATTTAAGCAATGTCATGGTCGTCTAGTGTAATTAGGAGAATATTGAAATGGCGGTAGGTTTACATGATTTTCCTCGCATTCCAGAAATCAAAGGAATTCGGATTGGGGTCGCGGAAGCGGGCATAAAAAAACCAAACAAGAAAGATGTGGTTATATTTGAATTGTGTGAAGGGGCGTCGGTTGCTGGTGTTTTTACTCAAAATGCCTTCTGTGCAGCTCCCGTTCGTATTTGTCAACAAAATTTAACCACTACGGCGAGTCGTTACTTATTAATTAACACAGGCAATGCGAATGCTGGAACTGGTAAATCTGGTTTAACGACAGCGCTAGCAACGTGTGAGTCTTTGGCAGGTAAAGTGGGTGTCGATGTGGCAGCCATATTGCCATTTTCTACTGGTGTTATTGGCGAGCCATTGCCGGTTGATAAGATCATTGCGGCTATTCCGGCCGCCCTTGACAATTTATCAGCGGATAACTGGCATTCTGCAGGTATCGGTATTATGACAACCGATACCTTGCCAAAAGGCTCAGTACGTACTTTTGATTTTGAAGGTCGTACTTACACTATCGCAGGTATCTCGAAAGGCGCTGGCATGATACGTCCTAATATGGCGACCATGTTAGGGTATGTTTGCAGCGATATAGCGATGGAAGTTGATCTGCTACAGCAAATTTTGAAAGACGTTGTAAATCAGAGTTTCAACCGCATCACGATTGACAGCGATACCTCAACGAACGACTCTTGTATTGCTGTCGCGACTGGTATGGCGGGTAACGATAAAGTCACGTCGATGGAAGATCCCTTAGCGCAAGCTTTCATAGCGACATTTACTGAAGTCATGCAAGAGCTTGCTCATGCGATTGTCCGTGATGGTGAGGGTGCCACCAAGTTTGTTACCGTAGAAGTAGTTGGTGCGATAGAGCAAAGCGATGCGACGAAAGTGG
>CAZBUC010000347.1:0-2736 GCA_964494965.1 uncultured Maribrevibacterium sp. | reverse complement strand
CCACTTTGCCCTGATTGGTAAAATAGCGTGCTAAGGCCGCGGTAATGGTGGTTTTCCCTTGATTCTACGCCGGTGCCGTCAAAAATAACGCCGGACAATGAACGACAGAAGTGGTCATAAAACAGTCTCTAAAAGTGTCTAACAGTTTTCTAATAGTTCTCTAATAAAGAACTCAATAATACGTATTGCGCACCCAAATGCTGGGCAATATCCTGACCTCGACCACGCTTAACAGGCGCATTTTCAGTATCGATCAATACCGTATTGCCCTGTAAAACCAAATCCGACACATCCGCTTGGGTGCGGCCATCGGTCAATATGTACGTTTGGCTGTTTAAACCCGTCGTTGCCTTATGTTGTTGGGCCAAATACTGACTGGCATTTTCTATGGCAACGCGAAACGGCGTACCGCCACCCGCGCCCAAATCCTCCAATAAATCGGCAATCTCTTTGGGAGCACGAACTTTGGGCAAAATCGACGCCACACCGTCTTGCCCAAAACCTAAAATAGCAATCTGTTCTCGGGCCAAATAAGCACGGTTGGCAATGTCTAAAATTACCCCCTTGGCGTGGGCAAAAACGCCTTGGCTCAGGGTGGACGCGGACGTATCTAACAACACCAAGTGCAAAACAGCCTGCCCTGTTTTAGCCGGTTTATGAATCAGTTCTTTCGGTGGCCAAGCTTGTGGCTGACTGATAATACTACGAAACCAGTCAATGCCATCGGCTGACGAACGCTCAACAGGGTGCGTAACATCAGGACGATAACCACTCAACTGCTTGCCTTTGCGCTTTCCCGGCGTCATCTCATCAATACAAGCAAGCGTTGAGCTTTGTCCGTTTGACTCGATTTGCACCCCCACGTTTATCGGCGCGCTACTAGCAAGCGCGTGCGGCTCCATACTTCCCCATTCACCGGAACCATTGTGCTCATTTGTCTGATTATCTTGAGCGCTTTCTTGATCTTGTGGCTGATTACCTTTGTTTTGTGAAGGCGAACGTGAATGATCAGGACGGCGAGATGGCGGAGGACTTGGAGGCGGTGACTGATTCTGTGTTTTGACTTGGCGTCTATGTCTTAATACCAACTCTTCCACGGCTTGAATATCGTCCAAGACGACGACTTTTGCACCACGCCAAGCGGCATGAGTCATCGCTGCTCGAATCCAAACAATGTCGCCACGTACGCCATCAATATTGGCTAAATGACAACGCCTTGCTACTTCCAAACGCAACTCGTCAGAGCAACGCACCTGCTCTAAGGCGTGTCTTGCTAAGCGAATTCTGTTTTTCAAATTACCTTGTTTGTACTTAAAAGCGTCACAAAATGCCTGAGGGTCTTGGTCATATTCATCGCGCAAACGTACGATCTGTACGCGCTCTTCAAGGCTGTATTGATTGCTCAAGGCCACCATTAAGCCAAAGCGGTCTTTTAGCTGTGGACGCAATTCACCTTCGTCAGGGTTCATGGTACCTACTAATAAAAAACGCGCAGCGTGTTCATGACTAATACCATCACGTTCAATACGATTCACACCACTGGCCGACACATCCAAAAGTTGATCGACCAAATGATCCGCCAGTAGATTCACTTCGTCCACATACAAGACGCCGCCATGGGCTTTGCTCAGCAGCCCTGGCTTAAACGCGACCTGTTTGTCTTGCAAAACTTGCTCTAAATCCAGCGCGCCAAGCAAGCGATCTTCACTGGTCCCCAGTGGCAAAGTCGCAAAAGGGGCTAAATGTTCGCCGTCTAGCGATGGCATGACCCCAGACAAACCACGAGCCAAGGTAGACTTTGCTGATCCTCGTGGACCGCTAATCAAAACACCACCAATGTGTGGGTTAATCGCACACAAAATCAACGCCAGTTTAAGCGGCTCTTGCCCTGCTACGGCAGTAAAAGGAAAGTCATTGGAGGCTAAACGGGTCATGAAACGGCCTGTTGCGGGTGATTAAATAGATGATTTAACGAAATCAAAGGTCTTTAAAGGTTTTTATTGTAGGCGTTTTGCCTATGATTTGTCTTGTGCGACCTTATCCATTGCCAAGATCCCTGTCAAACCAAATACCTCAGGCAAGCGTGAGCAAATCCCATGATGTCTCTCTGGCATTAAACGCTTACTGTTATTAGGCTTGAAATTGTTCGATCAAGGTCTCTACCAACCCCAAGTCAAATTGATCAATCGCTGACTTCAGAGCTTTCTCTTGCGTTTTGGGTAACGCCTCACGCAAAGAGTAAAACACGTCTTCCGTTGTTTGCATGTCGCCGCTTTGTGCCGCAGCAAGCAATGGTTGCCAATCGGCCGGCGTTAATGACGGCAAAGCGTCGACAGATAGCTGGCTGGTCGCTTCTTCATCGGCCGATAACAGGTTTCTTTCCTCATCGTCTGAATTGAGCTTAGACTCGTATAGCGGAACAAAACGCACATCAAGATGTGCCACCAAGGCTTTGTAGATGGCGTCAATCTGATAAGGCTTAGCAATGACTTGCCAAAAGCCTTCTTCAATTAATTCTTGCTGCTCATGGACCAAGGTTGATGCGGTAATGGCAATGACAGGAATGTTACGCTCTGGGTTTTCTTGTTTAATCACCTGTAACAGGTCGATGCCCGATTTATTAGGCATCCTTATGTCTGTCATAACCAGATCAGGCGGGTTGGCTCTGAATGCGTTTATGGCTTGTTCACCATCCTGTGCTTCAATAATCTGACAGCCCGCTTTTTCCAATAAAGA
>CAZBUC010000346.1:0-2740 GCA_964494965.1 uncultured Maribrevibacterium sp. | reverse complement strand
TTACAGTTTGACTGAGCTCGAGCCCCGACTCTTTTCCTTCAACAATCCTAACGGTGCTTGTCAGACTTGCGATGGACTTGGCACTCATCAAATGTTCGATCCAGATCGAATCATCCAAGATGAAACACTGACGTTAGCAGAAGGCGCCATCCGAGGCTGGGGACGCCGCAGCATTTTTTATTATCAGCAATTAAGCGCCCTAGCGAAACATTACAATTTTGATATTGAAACAAAGTATCAAGACATTCCTGATGAGTTCAAAAAACGTATTTTACAAGGCTCTGGAAAAGACAAAATCGATTTTGTGTACATTAATGAGCGCGGCGATAAAATGACACGCTCTCATTCCTTTGAAGGCGTTATTCCTAATCTAAAACGGCGCTATCATGAAACCGAATCAGAAAGTGTACGCGATGACCTATCACAATACATTAGTGTACAACCCTGCCCAGATTGCCATGGATCGCGGCTTAACCGTTCTGCTCGCAACGTCTTTATTGCCGAACAAACACTCCCAGAAGTCGTTACCTACCCAATAGCAGAATGCTTGAAGTACTTTGAAGCATTAGACTTACCAGGCTCTCGTGGGGAAATAGCGTCAAAAATACTTAAAGAGATCCGTGATCGCTTAACCTTTTTAGTCAACGTCGGCTTAGAGTACCTCACGCTAGATCGCAAGGCGGACTCGCTTTCAGGCGGTGAGGCACAACGTATCAGGCTTGCCAGCCAAATTGGAGCGGGCCTCGTCGGTGTCATGTATATCCTTGATGAACCATCCATTGGTTTACACCAACGCGATAACGAACGACTCATTGCAACCTTGACGAGATTAAGAGATTTAGGCAATACCGTGATTGTTGTCGAACATGACGAAGATGCTATTCGGGTAGCCGACTTTGTGGTCGATATCGGCCCAGGGGCCGGTGTTCATGGGGGACAAATTATCGCCAGTGGTACGCCTCAAGACATCATGGATTGTCCAGAATCTGTGACTGGACAGTTTCTCACCGGCAAACGCAAAATTGAAATACCCAGCATTCGGCACAAAGCCAAAGACGAACAGTTCCTTAATCTTATTGGCGCAACGGGCAACAACCTGAATACCGTGAATTTAAAGATTCCTGTTGGCGTCATGACCTGCATTACAGGTGTCTCTGGCTCAGGCAAATCCACACTGATTAATGGCACACTATATCCCCTCGCGGCTACCGCCTTAAACGGTGCAACGACTCTTAAAGCCGCCCCTCACGAACGCATCGAAGGGCTTAACCTATTCGATAAGTGTGTGGACATTGATCAAAGCCCTATCGGGAGAACACCAAGATCAAATCCCGCGACCTACACGGGTATCTTTACTCCCATGAGAGAGCTCTTTTCAGCGACCCAAGAGTCACGTTCTCGCGGCTATAAACCGGGAAGATTTAGCTTTAACGTAAAAGGCGGACGATGTGAAGCCTGTCAGGGAGATGGCGTTATCAAAGTAGAGATGCACTTTCTACCAGACATCTATGTACCCTGTGATACCTGCAAAGGTAAACGCTACAATCGTGAGACATTAGAAATACATTATAAAGGCAAAAACATTCACGATTGTCTTGAAATGACCATTGAAGACGCGAGAGATTTTTTTGACCCTGTGCCTTCTATTGCCAGAAAATTACAAACTCTGATGGATGTAGGTTTAGGTTATATTCGTCTTGGTCAAGCAGCGACAACCTTATCGGGCGGTGAGGCTCAACGCGTCAAACTGGCCAAAGAATTGTCCAAAAGAGATACTGGCACCACGCTCTACATACTGGATGAACCAACAACAGGATTGCACTTTGCCGACATAGAGCAGTTATTGAAAGTACTTCATCGTTTAAGAGACCATGGCAACACGGTAGTAGTAATCGAACACAACCTTGACGTCATAAAAACCGCAGACTGGATTGTCGATCTTGGTCCTGAAGGCGGCAGCGGGGGCGGCTATATTGTTGCAGAAGGGACACCTGAAGACGTTGCTATAGCGACCAACTCACACACAGGTCGTTTCTTGAAAAATATGCTTGCCTGATAAAGTCGCTATTACTTTATAGCGATAAAAAAACAAAAAACCCGACAAGCTATACTAGTCGGGTTTTTTATGTGCACTTAAAAAATTTAGCACAGAATAAGATAAACCTAATAAAAGCATTGAGAGCCTCTCCCAAAAAAGCAAAAAAAAGCCGAGCTATAAAGCTCGGCTTTTTATTACAAACTGATATTACTCAGCGGCTTCTGCGACTGGACGATCGACCAATTCAACATAAGCCA
Source organism: uncultured Maribrevibacterium sp. (assembly GCA_964494965.1). Lineage (GTDB taxonomy): Bacteria > Pseudomonadota > Gammaproteobacteria > Pseudomonadales > Marinomonadaceae > Marinomonas. The sequence goes on along the minus strand of CAZBUC010000346.1, from coordinate 445 downwards.
TAGGCGCGTTGTCACCTGAACGGAAACCACATTTAAGAATGCGAATGTAACCACCAGGACGAGCTTGGTAACGAGGACCAAGCTCAGTAAACAATTTACCCACTGCATCTTTGCTACGAGTACGAGCAAAAGCAAGACGACGATTCGCAACGGAATCGATTTTCGCCAATGTGATCAAAGGCTCAGCAACACGGCGTAACTCTTTTGCTTTAGGCAAAGTCGTCTTAATAACTTCGTGCTCAAACAAAGAAACAGCCATATTTTTAAACATCGCTTTGCGATGTGAGCTAGTACGGTTTAAGTGACGTCCACTCTTACGATGACGCATTTTACATTCCTTACCAAACTACGGTGGTCAGGGAACAATGACCTAGCGAGCTAGAACTTTGCTATCGTCTTTCAAACTAGCGGGTGGCCAGTTTTCTAGACGCATTCCCAAAGACAA
>CAZBUC010000345.1:1298-2748 GCA_964494965.1 uncultured Maribrevibacterium sp. | reverse complement strand
CGATTCTGGCTCTGGAAGACGGCACGATTTTTAAAGGGGTGTCGATCGGAGCAGATGGCTCCTCAACCGCCGAAGTGGTTTTTAATACTTCGATGACTGGTTATCAAGAAATTCTTACTGATCCTTCCTACGCTCGACAAATGGTCACCTTGACTTACCCCCACATCGGCAACACCGGTGTTAACTCTGAAGATGAAGAATCCGACAACGTGTGGTGTGAAGGCCTAATCATTCGTGATTTGCCTTTGGTGGCGAGCAGCTGGCGCTCACAAGAGTCTTTGGATTCTTATCTTAAGCGTAAAGGCGTGGTGGGTATTGCTGACATAGACACACGTAAACTGACACGTATTCTGCGTGAGAAAGGCGCGCTAGCGGGTTGCATCATGGCGGGTGAAAACCTCGATGAAGCGGCAGCGGTCGCAGCGGCCAAAGCATTCCCTGGTTTGAAAGGCATGGATCTTGCGAAAGAAGTGACGGTTGAAAAAGCGTACGAGTGGACGGAGTCGACTTGGGATATCGTAAATGGTCACACAACACCAGACTCTTTCGACTTCCACGTGGTTGCTTATGACTACGGTGTAAAACGCAATATTCTGCGTATGCTGGTTGAACGCGGTTGCCGTCTAACGGTTGTACCTGCGAAAACACCCGCAAAAGATGTCTTAGCAATGAATCCTGACGGCGTGTTCTTATCCAATCGTTCTGGTGATCCAGAGCCTTGTGATTACGCGATTCAAGCCATCAAAGAAATTTTAGAAACCGACATTCCTGTGTTTGGTATCTGCCTTGGTCACCAGCTTTTGGCATTAGCATCTGGTGCAAAAACCAAAAAGATGAAGTTCGGGCACCATGGTGCAAACCATCCTGTGCAAGCCATTGAGAAAGGCACTGTGATGATCACCAGTCAAAACCACGGTTTTGCGGTAGACGAAGAGACTTTACCAGCGAACCTTGTAATGACGCATAAATCTTTGTTCGATGGTTCTTTGCAGGGCATTGCTCGTACCGATAAGAGCGCATTCAGCTTCCAAGGTCACCCTGAAGCGAGTCCGGGGCCGCATGATGTTGCGCCTTTGTTCGATCAGTTTATTGAAAACATCAAAGCCTCTAAAGCCTAAGACAAAAACCTAAATAGGAGCGGAACGAAAATATTATGCCAAAACGTACTGACATAAAAAGCGTCTTAATTTTAGGTGCGGGCCCTATTGTTATAGGCCAGGCTTGTGAGTTTGACTATTCAGGTGCTCAAGCGTGTAAAGCGCTTCGTGAAGAAGGTTTTCGCGTTATCCTGGTGAACTCTAACCCAGCCACTATCATGACAGATCCATCGATGGCCGATGCAACATACATAGAGCCAGTTGAATGGAAAACCGTTGAAAAGATCATTGAAAAAGAGCGCCCAGATGCGGTTCTACCAACCATGGGTGGTCAAACGGCACTGAACTGTGCG
>CAZBUC010000345.1:0-1288 GCA_964494965.1 uncultured Maribrevibacterium sp. | reverse complement strand
AGCCGAAGATCGCAGCCGTTTTGATAAAGCCATGCGTGCCATTGGTCTTGAGTGTCCACGTGCGGGTATTGCTCACAATATGGAAGAAGCACTGAAAGTGCAAGCGGAAGTCGGCTTTCCTTGTATTATTCGTCCTTCCTTCACCATGGGTGGTACCGGTGGTGGTATCGCGTACAACATGGAAGAGTTCGACGAAATTTGTACTCGTGGCTTGGACTTGTCGCCAACCAACGAATTGCTCATCGACGAATCTTTGATCGGTTGGAAAGAGTACGAGATGGAAGTTGTCCGCGACAAAAAAGACAACTGCATCATTGTTTGTGCGATTGAAAACTTTGACGCCATGGGCGTTCACACGGGTGACTCTATCACGGTGGCACCAGCACAAACCTTGACCGATAAAGAATATCAAATCATGCGTAACGCTTCTTTAGCGGTACTGCGTGAGATCGGCGTAGAAACCGGTGGTTCCAACGTACAGTTTGGTATGGACCCAAAAACAGGTCGCCTTGTGGTCATTGAGATGAACCCTCGTGTGTCTCGTTCTTCTGCGTTGGCTTCGAAAGCGACAGGTTTCCCGATTGCGAAAATCGCGGCGAAATTGGCGATTGGTTACACCCTTGATGAGTTGCAAAACGACATTACTGGTGGTCAAACACCAGCCAGCTTTGAACCAGCAATTGACTATGTTGTTACTAAGATTCCTCGTTTCACATTCGAGAAATTCCCAACTGCTAACGACCGTCTAACCACGCAAATGAAATCCGTTGGTGAAGTGATGGCGATTGGCCGTACTTTCCAAGAGTCTTTGCAAAAAGCCTTGCGCGGTTTGGAAGTGGGTTCTGATGGTTTCAATCCTCAGTTGGATTTCGCGGAAGAAAACAGCAAAGAGAAATTGGCTTACGAGCTTCAATCCCCAGGTTCAGACCGTATTTGGTATATTGGCGATGCTTTCCGTTCAGGCATGACGGTTGATGAAGTATACGAAGCTACTGGCGTTGATCATTGGTTCTTGGTGCAAATCGAAGACTTGATCAAAGAAGAGGCGGCGTTGGCAGACAAGGGTCTGATCGACATGACCTACGATGTGATTCGTCGTTTGAAGCGTAAAGGTTTCTCTGATGCGCGTCTTGCTAGCTTGCTAAGCGTGACTGAAAAGTCGATGCGTGAGCGTCGTTACTTGATGAATGTTCACCCAGTGTATAAGCGTGTTGATACCTGTGCGGCCGAATTTGCCACTAACACGGCGTACATGTATTCAACGTACGAAGATGAGTGTGAAGCTGCG
>CAZBUC010000344.1:2540-2756 GCA_964494965.1 uncultured Maribrevibacterium sp. | reverse complement strand
TGGAAGATGACGCCATTCTGAGAGCTGCTGATTTATCAGGCGTATCAGAATTTGCTAATCGCAAGCCTAATGGATTGGACAGTATTGTTGGTGAGCGTGGTTTGTTGTTATCAGGTGGTCAGCGACAAAGTGTTGCCATCGCAAGGGCTCTGCTTTTTGATCCACCGATTCTGATTTTAAAACCATCATATGCATTCTGTTCCATTTTCGATGGCT
>CAZBUC010000344.1:0-2530 GCA_964494965.1 uncultured Maribrevibacterium sp. | reverse complement strand
TTTTAGATGAGCCAACGGCGTCGATGGACAATACAACAGAGTCCAGAATGAAACGTCGTCTAATAGAAGGTGTAAAGGACAAAACGTTAATACTGATTACGCATAAAGCCTCCATGTTAGACATGGTTGATCGTATTATTGTCATGGACAATGGCAGATTGATTGCAGATGGACCAAAAGCACAGGTTCATGAAGCGCTTCGCCAAGGCAAATTAAAGGTCAGTTAACTATGAGCAAGAAAAGACCCATATCACAGAGTGACTTAGAGTATCTGACAGATCGCAATGCGGCATTGATGTTGAAGGCGCCAAGAGGGGGAAGAATCATACTCTGGGTGGTTTTTATCTTTGTGATTTGTGCCTTGGTATGGGCTAACTATACCTCGTTGGACGAAGTGACCGTAGGGGAAGGAAGGGTGATTCCTTCGAGTCAAGTACAACAAATTCAGAATTTAGAAGGCGGCATTCTAAAGGCTATTAATGTTCAGGTTGGTCAAGTGGTTGATAGTGGTGAAATTCTCATGACAATTGAGAACACGGAGGCTTTATCAACTCTACGTGAGCAGCAAGCAGAGGTAATCAACTTGCAAGTAAGAGCCATCAGATTACAAGCGGAGGCTATTGGTGTCGCGCCTGTCTTTAGTGATCAGATAGCGGCGATTTATCCAGACGTTGTTAAAAGAGAGCTGGATCTGTATGTCAATCGGTTGGAATCACTGAGAACCAGTCAAGCGAGTTTCCAGCAGCAAATAGAGCAAAGACGACAAGAAATTGTGGAGTTGCAAGCTAAGTTAGCCAATCTTAAACAAAGCTTTGCGTTTTCTAAAGAAGAGTTGGACTTGACTCGTCCAGCCTTTGAGCAAGGTGCTGTATCCAGAGTAGAGCTGTTGCAGCTAGAAAGACAAGTTAATCAGCTTCAAGGGGATTTAAAAGCGACAGAACTTGCGATTCCTCGAGCTAATTCCGCACTCAAAGAAGCTCAAAATAAATTAGCAGAAAGTGGCGCGACTTTTCGTTCTGAGGCGCAGGAAGATTTAACTGGCGTGAAGAGTAAGCTGGATCAATTAACCGAAACCAGTGTCTCGCTAGAGGATAAGGTGTCCCGTACTCAAGTGCGTTCACCAATGAAAGGGATAGTAAAGCAAATACAGTTAAATACAGTGGGTGGGGTTATTAAGCCAGGTATGGATTTAATGGAAATTGTGCCTATTGAAGATAACCTCTTGATAGAAGCGAAAGTGAGACCAGAAAATATTGGTTTTATACAGCCTGGTTTTAATGCCGTTGTGAAATTATCAGCCTACGATTTTGCTATTTTTGGTGGCCTAAAAGGGAATGTTGAGAATATCAGTGCCGATACTATCCTTGACGAAGAGGGCAACAGTTTTTATTTGGTTAGGGTGAGAACAGATAAAAATTATTTGGGTACTGAAACGGCTCCCTTGCCCATTATTCCAGGGATGCAAACAACCGTTGACATTATTACGGGTAAGAAAACACTCTTAGACTATTTGTTGAAGCCCATCCTCAAAGCACAGCAAAATGCCTTGCGTGAGCGATAATTACAAATATGTTTACCCATGTGATCTTTATTAACAAAAGTTAACATTCAGTTTGAAATCTCTGGTTAGAATGACCGTACTCTAGTAGAAAGGATGAGGCTTGCTTTGAAGATATTGTGTCTAAATACAGATGATGCTGTTTGGAAACATTGGTGTCAGACAGTCGATGCGGATGCGAACCTTGTTCGTACTGTCACCATGCCTGATCTTTATCGTGCGGTGGAAAGTGCACCATCTTCTTTTCGTTATTGTTTTGTGTATTTAGAAGATGAAGAATTTTCTCGACAGGTTGAAGAGGTAGTAGCACTGCGTTCTGTTTTTTCACAATTGAAAATCATTGTGTTTCCCAATCAATCGAGCCAATCAGCTGCTTTACGGTTGTTTTCAGCAGGTATCAGTGGACAATGTGCGCCCTACATAGGTAAAGAACAGCTGTCTTTAGTCTTGTCAGTTGTTGATTCTGGAGAAATTTGGGGTGGAAAAGCGTTTATTCAACAGCTTATTCAACAGTCTGCCGTTACAGCGCCTTCTTTTGAAAGTGAGCTAGAAGATTTGTCTGAGCGAGAATTAACTGTGGCCCAGTTAATTGCAAAAGGCTTAACCAATAAGCAAATTGCTATTGAGATGAATATCACTGAGCGAACGGTAAAAGCGCATCTAACTTCGGTTTTTAAAAAAACCAACACCAAAGACAGATTGTCTTTGGCTTTATTGGCTCAATCCCGTCACACCATGCTCTAACCTGATGCTTTTTCAGCATCATAGCGCACCTTTATTGTCCATGTGTTTTTTTTAACAGACATTTTTATTTCTATGAGGCCCAATTATGGGCCTTTTTTGTTTTTCTTCTATTAATAATCTGTGTACCGAAATGGCGCATATATTGCAGCTTGTTTAAATATAATTCTATGTTTTGAAGAGAACGCAGCATGCCCGTCCCCCCTGCAAGAGAACTGACTGTGATGCTTG
>CAZBUC010000343.1:0-2759 GCA_964494965.1 uncultured Maribrevibacterium sp. | reverse complement strand
CCAAAAAATAAGGCTTGCAGAGTACGTTAGTATGAATCTTTATTGCTAAACCACAAGTAAAGACACAAACCAGCTTTATGCTGGTTTTTTGCTTTGAGTGTCTTCTGTTTTCAGTAGGGTGGACACTTGGGAGGGTTTGGCTTTTAATGGGCGGTTTTTTCTTTCGTTTCGTTTAGTTTGTTGTTTCGTTGTTTTCTTATTTGTGTGCTCATACTCAGTTAATCGGTGGCGGTGTGTTTAAACGTTTTGTGGTGTTGAAAGAAGTCCTGCATTTGTTGTTTCCCATGGTGTTAACCATGACATTGGAGCTGTCTATTAGTGTGGTGGATACCATTATGCTTGGGCATTACAGTGCGTTGCATTTGGCGGCGGTGGGGTTGGCGTCTAGTTTATGGTTGCCGGTGGGGTGTTTTTTGATCGGTGTGACGTTCGGTTTAACGCCGTTAGTGACGCGGCATTTGCATGGTCGTCAGCCTAAGTTGGTCAACTTGTATATGTCACAAGCGGTGGGGTTGTCGGTTGTGCTTGGGGTTTTGGCTTGTTTGCTGGTGGTGTTTGTGTTGCCGATTTTGGTGAATATGATGACCTCTGACCCAATGACACGGGAAGTCACCATTTCCTATTTATATATTTTTGCTCCTGCGCTACCTATGTTGGCGTTAATGACGGTGTACAAAAACCTGTTTGAATCCGCTGGACGTCCGGGTATTCCCTTGTTTGTGGCCAGTATCGGGCTTGCGCTCAATGTGCTGTTTAATTATGTGCTCATTTATGGAAAGTTCGGTTTTCCTGAGTTGGGTGCAAAAGGGGCGGCTTTGGCGTCGGCCTTGTCTCTGTATTTGGCCGTGTTGATGTTTTTTGTTTATGATCGTTTTTTGAATAAGACCCCTTTGTTTACCCGTTTGGTGTGGCGTTATACGCGTAAGTTTTGGATTTTGCTCAATGTGGGCGCGCCAGCTGGCTTTGCGTTTGCGTTTGAGGTGGGGCTGTTTTCCTCTATGACCTGGCTGATTGCTTCTTTTGGGAATATTGCACTGGGAGGTGGGCAGATTGTGATGTCTTACACATCTTTTTTGTTTACGCCTATGATGGCGATGAGCGCGGTGACCGCGATTGTGGTGGCAAAAGCCATGTCAAAAGAAGGTACCGAAGGAGTGAAAAAGCGTCTGCGCGTTATTGTGTGGTTAGGCCTGTCTTATGTTTTGGTGTGTTTTAGTATCACTCAGTTGTTTCACGAGCAGATTCCTTTTATATACACCAATGACCCAGAAGTAGCGGCATTAGCGGCGAGCATCTTATTGATTTCTTCCTGTTATCAATTACCGGATATGCTGCAAACAGTGTTCACTGGGGCGCTGCGAGGTTTTCGTGATACACGGTCATCAATGATTGCGTTTGGCGTGTCTTTGTTTGGGTTGAGTATGCCGTTTGGTTTTTGGTTGTCTCATTACAGTCCTTGGGCACAAAGTCTCTCTTTACGAGGTTTTTATATCGGCTTGGGTGCGGGATTGACCTTGCTAGCGGTGATCTTGATCGTGCGTTTTAAAGTGGTATTGGCTAGGCATGAAGGAAAGCGAATAGGTTCACCCAGAGAAGTGGCTTAGCCAGGGGAAGGAATACTTTTCCTGTCGTGTGTTTCCTATCAGTTATGCACAAAAAAGTAGCAGAGTTAGCCGTGGGCGAAGTGTTAGCGTGTTGTTATCTGAATGTTTCTTTTATCAATAACAATAAGCAGGATAAAACATGTCTCAAACGTTAACAGGGAAAGTCGCCGTCGTGACGGGCGGCGCATCGGGAATTGGTCTTGCTAGTGTGGAAGCCATGATGGCCGAAGGCGCACAGGTAGTTATAGTTGACCGAGATGAGTCGGCACTAAAGGCGTTGCAAGACAAACATGGCGGTGCGGTTGTGACCTTAGTGGTGGATTTATTGGATCCTGCCGCATGCGCAGCCTTGATACCAAACATTTTAGCAAAAACCAAAGTCATTGATATTTTTCACGCCAATGCGGGCTTGTATGTGGGCGGAGATCTCGTTGATGCCGAAAACGATGCGATAGATCGGATGCTCAATTTAAACATTAACGTGGTGATGAAAAATGTCCGTGATGTTTTGCCGCATATGATGGAACGAGGCGTGGGCGATATATTAGTCACCAGCTCTTTGGCGGGACACTATCCGACCCCTTGGGAACCCGTTTATGCGTCATCGAAATGGGCGATGAATTGCTTTGTGCAAACCGTACGTCGTCAAGTGGGTCAGCATGGTATTCGCGTTGGCTCGGTATCGCCTGGTCCAGTGATCACGTCTTTATTATCTGATTGGCCAGCAGAGAAACTTGCAGAGGCGAAAGCGAAAGGCAGCTTGATGGATGCCAGCGATGTGGCAGAAGCTTTGATCTTTATGCTCACGCGTCCTCGTCATGTGACGATTCGGGATGTGGTGATGTTGCCGTCGCAGTTTGATTTATAACTCGCCATTCGGCTTATGAAGCTGATCTAAAAGAAAAAGGGATGGTCGTCTAACCATTCCTTTTTGCGTTTCTACTAAATCTTATCGTCGGAAAACGTTACAGCTTAACGATCAATTTGCCGGTATTTTTCCCTTCAAATAACAGGTTAATGCCCGTGGTGGCGCTTTCAATGCTTTCAATTACGTGAGCTCGATATTTTAATTCGCCTTTTCCTAACATAGCGCCCAGTGCTTGGCCGTATTCAGGGATGCGATGGAAATGATCCGGCATGGTGAAGCCTTGAATA
>CAZBUC010000342.1:1277-2777 GCA_964494965.1 uncultured Maribrevibacterium sp. | reverse complement strand
AGCTGCTACATCGAGTCTGTGATAAGGAAGCAAGTGGTAAGGATCCCCTTTAAAGCCTAGCTCTTGCTTTTGAGCCTTACCCCAGTAGTAAAAATATGAAGCTAATTCTGTTTCTTGCATATCCCTTCTCGCTTTTCGTATCCAACGTTTTCCACTGTGCCTTGCTTTGCGCTACCTCACAACCCTGTGATTTTATACACGTAAAGTAATTTGACAGGTTTTGCCCTATGTCAGCGTTTTCTTGTACCCATCAGTCAAATAACCATTGTTTTATGTCTGTGTAGTTAACACACACCAGTTGTTGGGCTTGGGGGTTGGCTTCGAGCATTTTGGTTTTGATTTGCAGGTCGTCTAGGGTGTATTTGACGAGAGCAGCGCGGGTGGTGATGTGGAGTTGTCCATCCGTCATGCCGTAGTCGTTTTCCAAGACGCGTTTTTGTTTGTCGGTAAGGCGGGAATCTGGGGCTAGTACGAGGGTCACTTGGGTGTTCCACAGTGTGTCTTGTTGCTCGATGTGTTCGCTGGCTTTGCCATCGTAATCTACATGCTGAAAGCGGCTCAAGACGAAGTCGAGGTAGTGCTTGCGCATGTCGCAGTAGGCACGTACATGCCAGCGTCCTGCGGTTTTCACAAAGCTATGGGGATAAAGTAATCGACCTTGTGGGTCGCTGCTGGAAACAGAGAGGTATTCGCAGTCTACCGCCGTTTTTTCTTTGACGGCTTTTAATAACGGTCGCATAACATGCGGCGAAACGAACCGTGCAAGGGCGTGAATGCGATATTGATTGGATGCGGTGGATGTGTTGGGGAACACTGGGGTGTTGCCGTAATGCAGCCAGTCGAAATATTCGTCGACGGTTTGGTTAATAAAGTGCGGTATAAAGTGGTCGGTGATTTGATAGGCTTTTAACCCAGTGTCATACATAAGCGCATCTGGGTATTCGGTTTGGTAGCTTTTTAGCAATTGGCTGACGCTTTGACGAGTTAGGCCCAAAGCGCTCATCAGTGGCTTTGTGTTGATTTGTCCTTCCCAAAACGCAATGAGTTCGAGCATCCAGTAGCGTTGTACAACGTCCATTCTGACGGTTCCTTGTCGAGGTGATTGGTTTACTTATATTCAACTAGTTTCTGTTATTGCTACTTAACCTTTTTTTCACTTCACGGTCAAAGTCTGAGTCTATTTTTTGTTGTTTGTTGAATTGTTCATACTCAAAGTGGGCTTTTTGCTCTGCGGCTTGGCGTGATATTTGGCCGTAGCCTTCTAACACTTGATACTCGTTGAAGGCTAAAAATTTATTAACGCTTTCAGCAAAGGCTTCCATAGTAAAGGTATTGCGGCGCTCGATGATGCCTTCAATGTAGTCAAAAAAAGCCGACACTGTGCGCTCTAATTTTTTGATTTCATCGACTAATTAATCTTCCTTTAGCAGCATGTCTTCAATTATTTTCTAAAGATTTTATTGAGTCTGGCATAGTTTGGCAATCTATTGATTTTTTTAT
>CAZBUC010000342.1:0-1267 GCA_964494965.1 uncultured Maribrevibacterium sp. | reverse complement strand
ATCTTCACTTAGGTAATTTTTCGCAACGGTTGTATCAGATTTAAGTACTCGGCCTGAAGGGGCGTTTTTATACGTCATCATGCCCATCAAGGGTTGGCTGGCATCGGCCTTGAGTGAAATAATTTCTGCCGCTGTATGTCCCGTGATGGCAAAGTGAAACTTGTCTTGCACATGAGCATAGAACAAATGCGTTGTTTCTGAACGAGGGTCGTAATCAATACTGCATTCAGCAAAAATATCGGTTATTTGCTGATAAACACGTCGCTCACTGGCTCGAATGGAGCGAACTCGTTCCAGCAGCTCTTTAAAGTAATCCTTGCCAAAAAAGCGACCGTTTTTAAGACGTTCATCATCCATAGCAAAACCTTTGATGATGTAGTCTTTAATGAGATGAGTTGCCCAGATACGAAATTGGGTGGCTTGCGTTGAGTTAACCCGATAGCCGACCGAAATCACGGCATCTAGGTTGTAGTATTGCACAGGTTTCGTTTGAGTTTTCTCAGCCATGGCACCATGAGCAGTGGTATGTTCCAAAATGGAAACAACCAGTTCCTCTTGTAATTCACCGCTTTCAAAAATATTTTTTAAATGCTTAGAGATAGCCGGACGCTGTACACCAAACAACTCCGCTATCCGCTTTTGTGTAAGCCAAATGGTTTCACCACTGAGCAATACTTCTACTTTTACCTCGCCATTAGGGGCGGTATAAAGTAAGAATTCTGAGGTTTGGTCTTTTAGGCTAAGTTGCGTTTTTTTGGTCATATCACCCTCTTCCAATGGTCAATGTTATCTGCATCCATGCATGTTCGTTGACGGTACTTATAGCACAGTTCTAAAAGAAAGCACCTCGCTAAACACTGCCCGCTATGTTATCACAAAAGCCTCTTACATCCGCTTTGCCCTTATCATCCAGTTTCTTGGGGTGAGGCTTTTATCGCAGAATGCACCGATGTCGACGTGGTAGCCGTTTTCTTCTAGGTACATGGCGCGGTCGAGGATGAGCCAGTGCTCGAGGGCGGGGCGAAAGAGTTGGCTGATGGCTTCGAGTTTGTGTACGTGTTGGGCTCGTTGTTGGCCTATTTGTTCGAAGTCGTCAAAGGCTGGGTTAGGAATTAAGTTCGTTAGGCCTTTTTGTTCGGCGGCCCAATGGCAAAAGGTGTGGAAGCCTTGGTTTAGCAGGGCTTTTTGAATAGAGGGAACGGGGAGGTATTCGTCTTGTTGACGGGCGCATCGCTGCCAAGCATCGAAACCAAGGCGGTAAGTCAGT
>CAZBUC010000341.1:0-2778 GCA_964494965.1 uncultured Maribrevibacterium sp. | reverse complement strand
GCGAAATGGCATGGCATTCCGTATTACCATTTGCCAATCACCGCCGACACTAAGCTAGAACAAGAAGCGCAAGTGCGTGACTTGATTGAACAATACGATACCGAATTGGTCGTGCTAGCACGCTACATGCAAGTACTTTCTCCAAGCATGTGTGAATACCTAGATGGCCGCGCTATCAATATCCATCACTCTTTATTACCAGGTTTTAAAGGCGCTCGACCTTATCACCAAGCGTGGGAAAAAGGCGTGAAAATGGTTGGCGCGACTGCCCATTATGTTAACAACGACCTCGACGAAGGCCCGATTATTTCCCAAGGCATTCAAGTGGTGAACCATGCTCATTATGCGGAAGATCTCATCGCCAAAGGGCAAGACATCGAACGTGTTACCTTGTTCAACGCGGTGAAATGCCACGTGGAAAAACGCGTGTTCTTAAACGGAAAACGTACTGTGGTATTTGGTGGTTAATCAACTCACTAAAGAGTGGGGTGATGAAAGTGAGAGGGTGTTCGGGGGAGCAACCTCTCACTTTTTTTATGAAAAAGGGGTCACCTCGAACACTTAAATTACTCGTCGTGGGTTTAAGATATTGTTTGGATCCATGGCTTTTTTTAAAGTTTTCATCAAGGCGATTTCCTCAGGTGTTCTTGAATGGTGCAAATACTGTCGTTTTAAAACCCCAATGCCATGTTCTGCCGACACGGACCCCTTGTATTCCCCTGTGACTCCCATAATGGTAGCGGATATGGCATCTAGGTCTTGTTTTAATCCAGTGCCTGCGCACAAGTGTAAGTTACTGTCGCCCAGGTGACCGAAAATGCGTAATTTTATCGTGGGGAAACGGCGATAAAGCGTGGACTCAAGTTGCTCAATAAAGGCTTTCATTTGGCTGATGGGCACGCTGATGTCGGTATTGACCACAGGCCCCATGGTGTTTAGAAGCTCACCAATACCATCGCGGATAGTCCAAAATGCATTAGCCTCTTTTAGTGATTGCGCTAGAACTGTATCGCAAATAATGCCTTTTTCTATGGCCTTAAATAACACGTTTGAAAAGTGATCGCTGTCGTCTATGTTGCCGTCGTCTAGGTTGTTCGCTTGGCTTTTGTATTCTACTAAAACGTAAAAAGGGTACTTATCTTGAAAAGGGCTTTTTGCTTGCTCCACGGTTTGAATTACTTCATCGTAATAATTGGCCCACATCACTTCAAACCCCGTCATACCACCGCCTAAGGTGGCTGCAGTGTGGGTCAGTAAAGATAAGACACTGGAAAAATCAGGCAGAGCGCACAATGCGGTTTGTGTGGAGGTCATTTTTGGGTATAGACGCATCACGACTTTTGTGACAACGCCTAATGTGCCCTCCGAGCCAATAAACAAATGCTTCAAATCATAACCAGCGTTATTTTTTAGCATTTTATTGAGCGAGCTGATAATGGTGCCATCTGGCAGGACGGCTTCTAGGCCAAGTACTAAAGATCTTGTGGTGCCGTAACGAATGACTTGGTTGCCGCCCGCGTTTGTGGCTACCACCCCGCCGGCAGTGCAGGTTCCACGAGATCCCATATCAAGGGGGAAAAAGAGTCCAGCGGCTTCGGCAGCTTCTTGTATCCTTTGTAAAGGCGTGCCAGCGAGGACAGTGATGGTCATGGACTCGGTATCAACTTCAAGCACACCAGACACGGTTTCTAAAGAAATAGCGATTTCCCCCTCTTGTGGAACCGCACCTCCACTGATTCCTGTCATGCCTCCCTGAATAACGACTGGCTGTTTGGCGTGATTGCATATTTTTAATATGCGTGACACTTCTTCACTTGAAGAAGCCCTAACCACGGCCGCTGGAAGAATGCCTTCTAATCCGCTCCAATCCGTTTTGTATTTTTCACCGATCAATTCCCCCGTTATAATCGCTTTACTTCCCAGTTCATGGATTAGTTGTGTGATAACCTCATTCATAAAGACCCCCTCTAATTTTTTATCGTTATTTTTAAATTGGTTTTTTTGGTTCAACGGATTTGTCACCAAAGGTTATGGTCTACTTGTCATCTTCATGCGTATAAAATCTTATTCTAAGTTATTTGTCGTTAGAGAGTGTGATGTTTATCTTTCAAAAAATCACCATAGGGCTGAGTTCTTTACTGCTGGTGGCCTGTACCAAAGTCGGGTTGGGTGTTGCCAATTTACCCAATACCTTCAGTGATACCAACACAACCAAAGACGTTGCTTATGGCGCTGAGCCTTGGCAAAAGTTAGACATTTATGTTCCGCCGCATTCTTCGGGTCATTCCCTTCCGGTTGTTGTCTTTTTTTATGGGGGAAGCTGGAAAGACGGCTCAAAAGATATGTACCCTTTCGTGGGGGAAGCCTTTGCGAAAAAAGGCTACATCACAGTGATTGCCGATTACAGCAAATATCCTCAGGTAAAGTTTCCGACCTTTGTTGAAGATGGCGCCAAAGCGGTTGCTTGGACGTATCGTAATATTGCCGAATATCAAGGCGACCCTGAACGTTTGTTTATTGCCGGACATTCTGCAGGCGCACACATTGGTGCCATGGTGACGGCAAACAAGCAATACTTACACGTCGAAGGCTTAACGCCATCCATTATCAATGCCTTTGCGGGATTAGCTGGGCCTTATGATTTTGAGCCATACGAAGAAGATTACATGGACATGTTTGGCCCACCAGAAAACTACCCAAATATGCAGGTAACGAGCTTTATCGATGGTAAAGAGCCGCCAATGCTACTGCTGTGGGGCGCTGACGATACCATAGTAG
>CAZBUC010000340.1:2234-2793 GCA_964494965.1 uncultured Maribrevibacterium sp. | reverse complement strand
GCGGCGGGCGATGCCTCCCTTTACCAAGACGCGCTTCCCGCTTTTGAAGTGATGGGGAAAATGTCACCTTATCTTGGTGACGTTGGTCAAGGTGCGAATATGAAGCTAGTGGTCAACATGATGATGGGCGGCATGTTAAGCATCTTCAGCGAAGGCTTATCTTTAGGACAAAAAGCAGGATTAAACGGGCAACAGATTTTAGACATAGTCGACGCGGGCGCCATGGCCAACCCCATGTTTAAAGGCAAAGGCGCCATGCTCCTAAACGAAGACTACACCACCAGCTTTCCTCTTAAACACATGCAAAAAGACCTACGCCTAGCCATCGCTTTAGGGGATCAGCTAGAGCAGCCACTGCCCACGGCCGCCATCGCCAACGAAGCCTTCAAACAGGCCATCAAAGCAGGCTTTGCCGAAGAAGACATCGCTGCTGTATACAAAGCCATTAAATAGATATTAAAGAAAAAAATCGCCAAGTAACCACGATAACACCGCTGTTATCGTGGTTCGATGCGCGCTAAGATTTTGGCAGGCATCGTCAGAGGCAAAGACAAAATAG
>CAZBUC010000340.1:0-2224 GCA_964494965.1 uncultured Maribrevibacterium sp. | reverse complement strand
TAGCCGCTTCTCCTGAGCTTGGAAACACCTGCGTCAGTGCCGTGAAATTCACCTGATGGGTCACCAACACGGTTGGCTGATCCACAGACGGGGATGAAAACCGCTCCAGCACCTCAGCCGTTTGGCCGACTCTATCGCCTTGACCAGCAAAGAAGGAGTTCAGCATCGGCAGAGGAATCACCTCATCCAGCGCCATTAACCGCGCGGTTTCCAAACAACGACACCACTGACTGCTGTAAACAGACACAGAGCCCTCATACCGACGTTTTATGTACTGACCCCAAGCAACAGACTGCTGACGACCAACGTCATTAAGATTGCGCTGTGTACTGCAATCATCCAACACAAAACCATTAGGATCCCCACCACCAGGTGCCAAAGCATGACGCATAACCAGAATAGCTTTACCTTCACGCCACGACTGCCAAGCCTGTGCTTCGGTCGCCGCCCAACTCACCAAAGGCCCAACACACAAGATCAAACACACAAACCACCGCATCAACCCTCTCCTTCATACTTATCCGTCTTAATAGCATCGTGCCCCCAGTAAAAATTACGCACCAACAAACCAAGAGGTTCAATAAAAAGAGCGATGAAAGCATACACAAAAGCCAATGCTTGATAGAAAAGCTCATCATATCTATAACAGGCCACCTTGCTGTAAGCCATTTTTATAATGCTTTCACTGGTTCAAAGTCTGCCTCTGAGACCAAGGTAAACACCACACCGCCGGTACTCTAATGCCCTATTGATGTCACATCACGATAATGATTTTTCATTAACTTAGTCTTCATAGAGGGTGTCGTTAAAGGTAGTCTGCGAAGGTTGGATAAGTTTTGTAGGCCTGATGAGGGAGGTACGACCGTAATCAGGCGTATGACGCTATTCATCCTACAATTGATTGATTTATATTGTTTTTTTGTAGATACTCTGTTTAAGCGCAAGCTTTTTTATGTCCCTCACTGAATAATTTTGATGAATCAAAAGGCGTGTTTGATTTAAAACACGCCCAGACTCCAGTCAGCATTTTGCGCATTACGGCACACATAGCTTGGATCTTTTTCTTACCTCGCGCGATTAACGCTTGGTAAAACGCCTTTGCGTTTGGGTCATGACGAACAGCTGACATCGCTGGCATAAATAGCGCACAGCGTAGATAAGTGTTACCCGCTTTACTCAGCCTGCCTGGACGGTTGAGGCTGCTGCCAGATTGATTAAGTCGTACATCTAAACCAGCATAGCGACTAACCTGATTGGCCTTAAGTGTTTCGGGTAAAATAATAAGCTCTCCTAGCAGGGCAATAGCAGAGACTTCTCCAATACCCTTAGCCGTTAAAATATTATTAAATTGCTGTGCGATGTCAGCATCGCTTTTAATCATTTCTAGAGCAGCCGTACGCAAACGCTGAATACGATTTTCTAAAGATGCAATACCCTCTTGCTCATCAAGAATAACTACGCAAGACGTTCCTTCATAAGATGTCATGGCATGTAAGCGGTTTTTTGCTTTAGTACAGTCACCTGTTAAACGATTGATTTGTCTTGATATATCTCGTAATTTTAGTTTGTCTTTATGAGGAGGTGTCCACTTTTCAGGTGTCATGCGTTGTGCATATTCCGCCAGCAAGGCAGCGTCAATACTATCTGTTTTACTGTGCGCTAACTTCATCTGAGCAAAGTGATTAAAGCTCTTGGGATTAATCACACTAATAGATATTTTGGCATCATGAAGGGCAACGGCTAAATCTAAATAATAGATCCCTGTGGCCTCCATTACGATCAATTTCGGATGATGCTTTTGTAAGAATTCGATCAGTGTTGCTCTACCGCCAGGTGTTTGTTGAAACGTTTTTACGGAACTATTTTTATCATTCTGACGTACGACAAGATCAACGGTTTTTGCCGCGATATCAATACCTACAAATGTACTCATGGTTTGCGTACTCGTTAATTTAGTTAGATAATAATTACCGGTCCCTGACCTCGTACTTTTTACCACTCAACCTTGTAATACGAAGTCACCTTTGGGTGCTTCTTGATACTCTTCGAGATGAGTAAATGAGGCGGGGGCCACTCTACAAACGAGGTCAGTAAACTGCCTCAAGGTCGGCACGGCCTCCCGATAATAACTAAAGAATACACCTCAATAGCCATTAAGATCATCATACAAGGTCGGTATTTATGCCGACAAAAAGCTTATTCTCTCGATTAAGCACTGTCGACC
>CAZBUC010000339.1:0-2795 GCA_964494965.1 uncultured Maribrevibacterium sp. | reverse complement strand
AACCGCATTGAAAATATCGCTCGGTTCGCTCATGCGCCCAGGGCCAATGTCACCACAGGCTTGAGCGCCATCGGCTGGGCCAATGTTGAGTACACCGCGTTCGGTGAGTAGCTTGGCATTGGCTTGTGTTGCGGGGTGTTTCCACATGGCTTGGTTCATTGCAGGAGCCAGTAAAACCGAGGACTCTGTCGCCAAACACAAGGTGCTTAATAAGTCGTTTGCCATGCCTTGAGCATAACGTGCCATGAAGTCAGCCGAAGCGGGCGCTATCACAATTAAGTCGGCCCATTTTGCCAGTTCTATATGTCCCATTCCCGCTTCGGCATTTGGGTCTAATAAGGTACTGCGCACAGGATGACCAGAAATGGCTTGCAGCGTCATTTCGGTGACGAAGGCTTTTGCACCCTCGGTCAACACGACCTGAACGTCAGCGCCCGCCTTGGTTAACAAACGAATCAGTTCGATGCTTTTATAAGCAGCAATACCGCCAGTAATGCCTAATAGAATGCGTTTTTGAGCGAGATTTGACATAAAAAACTTCTCAATTCGTGCTGTGGTCGATAAAGTGAGCAATAGGCGGGACGCCCTTCTCATTGAAATTGGATGCAAGATTAACATGGATCAAGGAGTAGATCATGAGTATTAAACACTGGCCAGAGCAAGAAAGACCCCGAGAAAAACTCATTCATCAGGGCGCGAGTGCGCTGAGTGATTCCGAATTGCTGGCGATTTTTCTTCGAACTGGGACGCAAGGCATCAGCGCGGTGGAATTGGCTCGACAGGTGTTGTCCCAATTCGGCGGTTTGCGTGCGCTTATGTCAGCCAGCCGCGAGGAGTTTTGCCAAGGCTTTGGTCTGGGTGACGCCAAATATACCCAACTACAAGCCGTACTTGAAATGTCCAAGCGTCATTTACAAGAACAGCTGATGCGCGAAGCCGTGTTTACCAGCGCGGAACACGTCCGAACTTACCTTTCTTCTCAATTGCGTCATTCCCAACGAGAAATCTTCGCGGTGCTCTTCTTAGATACTCAGCACAGGCTTATTCGTTATCAAGAGCTCTTTATGGGCACCATAGACGCCGCGGCGGTTTACCCTCGTGAAGTGGTGAAAGCGGCGCTGCAATATAATGCTGCTGCGGTCATTTTGGCTCACAATCATCCTAGCGGTGTGGCAGAGCCCAGTCAGGCTGACATCAGCATTACGGATAAAATCAAACGTGCGTTGAACCTTGTTGACGTGCGATTGCTCGATCACTTTGTGGTGGGCGATGGCTCGCCTGTTTCTTTGGCTGAGAGAGGTTTGGTGTAGCTTGTATTTTGATATAAGATAAAGTTCCTATTTGGTTACTTTGATAGTTAATTATTAGTTAAAGTGACTATTTAGGGATTTTGTTTGATTTTATTTGACGACATTTTAGAAAGGTTCTAAATTTAGGACATAAGAGGTGATTTAATCTCACAATGTAACCATATTGGAACCTTGTATGACTATTGAAAAATCTTCGGCCGCTCTTTCTGAAGAGCTTGGAGAGCGTTTAAAGCAAGCTAGGTTGAATCTGAACCTGACTCAGTCCGAGGTCGCGGCACTTGCCGGTGTTGCTCGCAAAACGGTTTTAAATGCCGAAAAAGGTAAAGTGCAATTAGAAGTGTTTGTGGCAATCATGATTGCATTGAATTTAACGGATCAATTGAATTTATTTCTGCCAAAACAAGAAATATCACCGTTGCAACTGGCTAAGCTAGAGGGCAAAAAACGGCAGCGAGCGTCAGGAGTGCATCGAGAAAAGAATATAGGGATATTAGAATGGTAATGGAAGTTATTAAGGTCTCTTATCAAGGTCATGATGTTGGGGCTGTAAGCTTTGATGTTGATAAAGGTATTGGAGCTTTTGAATATTCAGCAAGCTTTATAAAAAAAGGGATAGAGCTTTCCCCTCTTAAAATGCCGTTATCCAGACGGATTTTTAGTTTTCCTGAGCTTGATTTTAATACCTTTAAAGGCTTACCAGGCTTAATTGCAGACTCTCTCCCCGATAATTTTGGTAATTCAGTTCTTAATGCTTGGGTGGCAAGTCAAGGTAAGTCTCCTAATGACATTTCTCCTCTACAACGGCTTCAATACACTGGGAAAAGAGGTATGGGGGCTCTGGAGTATTCACCCGCTACAAAGCTGCGTAGCCTGAATGCATCGCAACAAGTTGAAATTCAATCTCTTGTTTCAATTGCGCAAGAAATTTTAGACTCTCGTGGTGTATTTGAGGTAGAGCTTAATAAGGATGGACGAGAAGAAAGAGAGGCAATGCTGTCGTTACTCTCTGTAGGTATGAGTGCTGGTGGGGCAAGACCTAAGGCTGTACTGGCATTTAATAAAGACTTTACTCAAGTTCGCTCTGGGCAAACGACCGTTCCTGAAGGTTTTACGCATTACCTAATGAAATTTGATGGTGTAAATGAACACAATCAAAACCAAGAGACATTTGGAGATCCCTTAGGTTACGGAGCTATGGAATTTGTTTATTATTTGATGGCCAAACGTTGTGGCATTGAAATGATGCCCTGTAGGTTGCTTGAAGAAGGTGGTAGGCGGCACTTTATAACGCAGCGTTTTGATCGCGTAAGTAATACCAAAGTCCATGTCCAGACGCTCAATGGTTTAGCCCATGTTGACTACAATAAACCAGGCTCATTTTCCTATGCAGAAATATTCAGTGTTGCGCGGCAATTAAAACTGCCTGCAACTGATGCCCAGCAGATATTAAAGCGCATGGCATTTAACATCATTGCTAGAAACCAT
>CAZBUC010000338.1:0-2795 GCA_964494965.1 uncultured Maribrevibacterium sp. | reverse complement strand
GCTTCTAACGCCAGAGCAAGAATAAAACCACCGGTGACTGGCGTTTGAGGATCGGGTTTGGTGACCACCGCATTACCGGTCGCCAATGCTGGCGCAATGGAACGAATAGAAAGAATTAATGGAAAGTTAAAGGGTGAAATAACCCCAATCACGCCAATAGGCTTGCGTGTCGCGTAAGACATTCTTTCTGGCACAGAAGGCAAGGTCAGACCGTTTGGTTCCAAGGTCATATTGGCCGCTAATTGCAAAATGACAATGGCTTCTTTTATCTCATGTTGACCTTTAGGAATAATGCCGCCCGTTTCACGCGCTACGTATAAGGCCAATTCATCAAAGTTGTTTTGCATGAAAGCGGCGGCTTTATGAAATAACGCTGCTTTGTCTCTAGGAGGGACTTTTAACCACTCTTTTTGAGCCTTAGCGGCTTGCTGGCAAGCCAAATACACATCGTCAGCCGTGGCTATTCCCACGTTACTTAATGGCTGACCCGTTGCAGGTTCAATCACGTCCTGTGTATTGCTTGCCGCAACCCAATCTCCAGTAAAAAACTGTCCAAACCATTTTTGGGATTCCAATACGGATGTTGTCATTTTTTCATCTCCTATTTATTTTTATTAGACGCCACTTTATGCGCTGCAATCGGATACTGAACAGACGCTAAAGGGTTACCCGTATAGAGCAATCCTTATGCCTACTTTGAAAAGGCCTCTTTGGACGGATTATGAAAGGCATTAAGCGATTGAATTATTTGAATTTTATTTATAAGCCCTATTCTTTTCACCCGCATTCAATAGACACCCCATGTTTTTAAAGCTTGACCATATCGTTAAACTCAATCAACACTAAGCAAAAAGCAGTTGATCATTTCATCAAAGAGATGAAAGAGGAAAAATAATAATGACACTCTCACAACGCATATCCCTTGCCGATATGGCCAAAAGCAATGAAAGAATTTTGCTCAAAGGCAACTCAAAAGAACTGGATGGTCAAAACTCTCCCACCCTTGAAGACTTAACCGAATGCCTGTTTTTTTCGCCTGGCGACGGTCGTATCTGGATGGAAGACCAACGCATGTTACTGATACACAGCTCCTCCTTTGGATTGCTGCGTCGCGAGCTCATTGATTCGGTTGGCTTGGATAAATCTCGGGATATTTTGACTCGCACAGGTTACTTATCCGGCCTGCGAGATGCTGAACTGATTCGCAACCGCTGGCCAGATTCGGATCCAGCGTCCATATTTACCGCTGGCACGCATCTTCATGGGCTCGAAGGCGTGGTAAAGGTGGAAACCATACACTTTGAATTTGATACTGAAAAAGGCTTGTACGAAGGCGAGTTTCTCTGGCATCACAGCAGCGAAGACGAAGAACACATTGCCGCTTATGGCATTGGTAGCTCACCCGCGTGCTGGATGGAACTGGGCTACGCCATTGGTTATGTGTCTGGTTTGGTTGGCTCTTTGGTGATTTTTCGTGAAGTCGAATGCCAATCAATGGGGCATTCTGTCTGTCGAGTCATTGGTAAATCCGCTGAGCTTTGGAGCAATGTCGAAGAAGACATTCGCTTTCTTAATGTCACCGCAAATAACACAAAAAATCCGCCTCGACCTGATACACAGCTTAGCCCCATGGAGCCTGCTGCACTCGACGATCAACCTAAAATGATTGGCGTATCAGCGGCTTTTACCTCCGCCAACCATGCCTTACAAAAAGTGGCACCCACTAATGCTACCGTGCTTTTCACAGGCGAATCTGGCACGGGCAAAGAACTGTTTGCCAGCATGCTGCACAAGTTTAGCCGTCAAAAAGGCCCCTTTGTCGCCTTTAACTGCGCGGCCATTCCAGAAAATCTCATGGAAGCGGAGCTGTTTGGCGTTGAAAAAGGCGCTTTTACTGGAGCAACCCACAGCCGTCCTGGGCGCTTTGAAAGAGCCAATGGCGGCACTTTATTTTTAGATGAAATAGGCAATTTAAACCTAGCAGGACAAAGCAAACTGTTACGAGTACTGCAAGAAAGGGAAGTTGAAAGAGTGGGCGGTATATCACCCATAAAAGTAAACGTCAGAGTCGTCGCCGCCACCAATGTGGACCTCAGAAAGGCCGTGGAGAAAGGCGAATTCCGAGAAGATTTATTCTTCCGACTAAACGTTTTCCCTATCCATTTACCGCCCCTTAGAGAACGCAAGGCAGACATACCCTTGCTTATCAATCACTTCTATTATCTGTTTTGCCAACTGCACCAAAAGTCTCCTGCTGGCATGACGCAGACCGCTCGACGCGCCCTCTTTAACTATGCGTTTCCAGGTAATATTCGTGAATTACAAAACCTCATGGAACGTGGCGTAATATCTTCAGAGGAAGGCGAACCCATCGATCTTCATCATCTTTTCAGAAATGAATTTATTCCGGACGAGATTATTTATTCGGTCAATCATCAAGGCAGTCTAAGCCACACAAACCGAAAAGTAGAATCAACCGGCTCCTTGCTTGAACAGATAACGCAGTTTACAGGGGAAGAACACTCCCTTGATATCACCACACTGGAACACAACTTACTAAAGGAAGCCGTAGAACAAGCCAAAGGCAACCTATCCGAAGCCGCACGACGCCTAGGGTTAACCCGTCCCCAGCTGGCTTATCGTCTGAAAAAGAACAAACCAGACTCAATATAAAAAAATGCCCTGTATGGAAAAAAACACTATCTACAGGAATATTGGCACCACAAATCCAGCGAGAAGCGTTTTATTGTGGCAATTTTTCCATTACAAACCGCTCAAAAAGAGAGGTGACCAGC
>CAZBUC010000337.1:0-2797 GCA_964494965.1 uncultured Maribrevibacterium sp. | reverse complement strand
GAACACCTCAGCCTTTCTTTTTAAGCGCATTTCGATAAGACACATCAAAAGGCAAATTCATGCGCTGTAACTGATCAATGGCTGTCTGACCTAGTTCACCTTTCGGTACGCCGTTTACTAAAACAAACCAATAATTAGCAATCATGTTTTCTGCAAAAATACAGGCGGTTTTGTCATCCACCCCGACCTGTTTAAATCGCTTAACAATGCCGTCTGAAATCACCGTCATTTGATGGGTATGAAACCCGCCATTCGCCAAACTGTCTAACAACACCTGACGCGTAAACTCAGCGAATTTATCATAAAAATCAAACAGCGCTTGAGCCATTTGCAAAAGGTAATCAATAGGAGAAGAACTGGGCTTCTGATCGACAACAGCCGCACGCAACGCCGCGTCCATTTCGTCAAAGAAAATGTCTTTCACTAGGGCCAGCTTATCGGGAAAATGCACAAATAAAGTCCCAACGGCAATACCAGCCTGCTGACTTAAATAGCGCGTGCTGGTGGTTTCAATGCCCTGGGTAAGAAAAGCTTGCTTAGCGATGATTTTGATTTTAGATCGAGTATTGGCTTTTTGCTGCTGACGAAGACCCACTGTCACATCTCCCAAAATAAGGTAGAAGGAGTCTAGCTTGTCTAAAAGGTGAACACGAGAACAAATTAACGCATTGAATTAAGACTAGGAAAAGAGGACTTATCCAACACAGTGGCCAGATCTTTCATAAAAGACTCTATTCTCTCGGCGTTAACGCCAAAATCGCCACTGCCTACTCTTGAGCATGATCGCATATCCACTCGAATCTCACTTTGATTGAGTTGCGATATTCTTATGACAACGTCATCACGAAAACCAAAAATTGGCGTACGGGCCGTTGCTTCAATAATACCCGCACCTGAGTAGACAGCCACAACCTCCCATTCACGGTCTTTGACTAGGCGTAAGGCTGATTCAAACACCGCCTCTTTATCTTTGGAAGAAAATAATGGCTGCACAGCAGGATAATTTTTTTCCTGTATCGACGCCCACGCCTGATCGTAACGGACAGAATTTTCAGAAGAACTGCGGATGAAATTGACATTTAAAAAGGAGGGAGGGGTCTCGGTATCGGTCGTAATGTCATTTATGTCTGGTAAGTTGGCTCTCTGTAAATAAAAACCAATCCACATAACACTGTATGCAAAAGAAATAATCAGCACTAAAGCGAAGAAACGCTGACTGGCCAGATTTTTTTCTTTGCGACAGACGCACAGTGACACCACCGCCAGTAATGACAAAATAAGCGAGAAGTAAACACTCTTACGTAACATGGAAAACCCCGTGATGGGTTCAAACATCCCAACACGAACACCCGCTATCGACACAAACGCCACACAACCGACTAACATGAGAAGAATGTACAAAACGGGTGAGATATAACGACTCATAGACAACTCATCACGAAAAAGTAATAACTGAACCATATCCTGACTTGATCATTACGAACAGCCACAATAGCAAAGTTTCCCCCCGTTCCTCTGTATTTGCATATTTTTTGTCAGAGTTTTGTCAGCGAAATGCACCACTCGGAAGGTACAAGCCAAATATTGGCAACAAAAATAGACATTGGCGACAAAAAAATCATAATAGCGCCTATTTGTATTCGAGCAAAACGCTCTAAATGCCAACATAAGACCACAACTTAATGAAAACCACTTACATACAGCACTGTGTCGATCTATTAAGAGCGCAATGCAAAGCAGAATCTAAGCGTCCGTTTTTAGCCCGAGGCATCAATGTCATTCGCTGCCCCCATTGCTTAATGGCCGAATTCGCTTGTTTTTGTCATTTAAGAGCACAACAAGCCTGCCCAGTTGAGTTTATTCTGCTGTTTCACCGAGACGAAATACACAAACCCACTAATAGCGGCCGACTCATTGCAGATCTTTTTCCCGATGACACCAAAGCCTACGTGTGGAGCAGAACAGCACCAGCAGACGAATTGATTCAACATTTGACCCGTAAGAAAGAACAATGCACCGTACTTTTCCCACACACTGACACAGCACAATGTCAAAATAGAAAGCAAAGACTGTCTTTCAAACCTATACAACAAGAAGATGAAAAACATTGCTTCATCATCTTGGATGGCACTTGGAAACAAGCCAGTAAAATGTTTCATCAAAGCGAGTGGTTAAAACACATCCCACACTTTGAACTAAGCAGCGCTGCTCAGCGCTCTTTTCTCGTTCGCCACGCCAGCCATGAAATGCAGTTTGCCACGGCAGAAGTGACCGCCATGCTACTGCACACCTTGGGGCATGAAACGCAAAGCCAACAGCTACTTCAATACTACCAGACGTTTAACGAACGCTGCCTAATGAGCCGCAAACGGGGCAATGACAGCAGCATACTAGACAACACGAAGTAATAAATTCATCCAACCATTGGAGTGAAATTGCGCCGCGTGTTTCTTTTTCTTACCCACCAAAACAGGACCATTATCCAGAAACAAAAACGCTTTCCAGCAACGCTGAAAGACACCCCATGGCAATTCAAACACCAGATCACTATGACAACAAAAGAAAACCGTTGTGTCTTCTCCCCATGAGGCAAAGTGCTCTAGTACCGCATCAGGCAAAGCAGACTGTTCACTGTCCCACACTTTTTCCCATTGCAGTTTTCCATCCGTCACTTTAGCCGCGTCTTTGTTAAGCCAATCATTCGCAGTGAAGTGATCAGGATGCACCTGTTCATCGCTGACATAATCTCGCCAGATTTGCGCCGCTCTCTCTTCACTCAATAATCGTATCGCCTGCA
>CAZBUC010000336.1:0-2814 GCA_964494965.1 uncultured Maribrevibacterium sp. | reverse complement strand
TCACCAGTGATATATGCAGCGCCATTTGACGCCAAAAAGGCGACAGCCGCCGCAATTTCTTCAGGTTGACCAAGGCGTGAAGCCGGTACTTTTGATACCAAATTCGCTTTATGCTCTTCTGGAAGCACCTTAGTCATATCTGTTTCGATAAAGCCTGGAGCAACACAGTTCACAGTGATGCCACGAGACCCGATTTCAGCCGCCAAAGAACGACTAAACCCTTCAAGCCCTGCTTTTGCCGCCGAATAATTGGTTTGACCACCATTACCCATAGAGCCAACTACAGAACTAATACTGATAATACGACCAAACTTGGCTTTTGTCATACCACGCAAGCATGCCTTTGTAACACGAAATACGGACGTTAGGTTAGTGTTAACGACCTGCTCCCACTCATCTTCCTTCATTCGCATCATAAGGTTGTCACGCGTGATACCCGCATTGTTAACCAAAACGGTCGGCGCACCAAACTCGGCAGTAATTTCTTTCACAACCGTTTCAACGGATTCACTAGATGATACATCTAGCACCCAACCTTTGCCATTGGCACCTAGGTATTCACTGATACTCTGAGCTCCAGACTCACTTGTCGCCGTACCAATAACGGTTGCGCCCTGCTCAACGAGAGCAACCGCAATCGCTTTACCAATACCGCGCGTTGCTCCTGTGACCAAAGCAATTTTTCCTTCAAGACTCATTTTTGCCTCCACCATTTAATGTAAAAATATAAACCGACACTATAAGAGCCGAGTATAAATGTTTTATTCAGCAGACAAAGCCGCTTCAAAGCTTGCCAAGTCACCCAAAGAAGAAGTACTTAAGCCTTTCACAATGCGCTTGTTTAACCCGCTTAGCACTTTACCAGGCCCACATTCAATCGTAGACGTTACACCAAGCTCAGCTAGCAACACAACAGACTGAGTCCACAAAACCGGTTCACTCAATTGAGACACTAAATTGGCTTTAATCACAGAAGGGTCTGAAACCGCTTGCGCCGTCACATTTTGCACTAAGATATAGGATGGAGACGAAAATTCAATTGATGCAAGCTTTTCCGCCAATTTCTCACCAGCAGGTATCATAAGCTCACAATGTGATGGAACACTTACAGGCAAAGGCAGTACACGCTTAGCCCCGGCCTCCTTGGCATTGGCCATGGCTAGCTCAACAGCAGCAACATGACCCGCAATAACAACTTGACCTGGCGAATTAAAATTAACAGCACTAACAATACCAGGAGCTGACGCACATGCAGCAACGACTTTATCATCATCCAACCCGATAACGGCTGCCATCGCACCCTCACCAGCAGGAACCGCTTGCTGCATGTATTCACCACGCAGCTTAACCAGCTCAACGGCATCAGCAAATGCAATAACACCAGCGCACACCAAAGCCGAATACTCACCCAGACTATGACCCGCCACATAAGCAGGCTTTTCACCACCTTGCTGCTCCCATAGACGCCACAAGGCAACACTGGCCGTTAGCAGCGCAGGTTGCGTTTTATCTGTTTGGCTCAATTTTTCAGCGTCGTTTTGAACAAGGTCCCATAAATCGTAACCAAGAACTTCAGAAGCCTCTGCGAAAGTTTGCCCTATTATATCGTGCTTTTCCGCCAAATCAGCCAACATACCCAGCTGCTGTGAACCCTGTCCTGGAAAAACAAAAGCCAATTTACTGCTCATTTAATCTCCTAGCTATCAAGCTTAATCAAAAATACGCGCCGCTATGGCAGAACATAAATCTGCCCGCGCAATATCAACTCCATACTCAATTGCACCAATCATAGCTGGCAAATCTGACCAACCATGACCTTTTACCAAATTGCCACGCACGCCGACTAAACAGGCTCCGTGCCTGCGCTCAGTTTGGTAAAAAGTCTCAAACAAAGACGACGCTCCGCCTAACCCTTTGAATTTTCCCATCAAAAATGACAACAGACCTTCCGATGCTTTTAATACAGCATTCCCAACCATACCATCGCAAACAATGACATTTTTTTCACCTTCAAACAGCTCTGTCCCTTCCGCATAGCCAAGATAAGATGGCCACGCCCTCTCACTCAACAATCGATTCGTTTCTCGAATAACCACACTTCCTTTTGAACTCTCCACCCCAACGTTTAACAAGCCCACTTTGGGCGTTTCATCACTTAACGCCTCTATATAAGCCGCCCCTAGTTCGGCAAAGCCCACTAACATAGAAGGTGGACAGTGGACATTTGCCCCTAAATCCACCAAACATCTAAGGGGATTCGAGTACAGTTCCCTGATCAAGGCCGGGTAAAGTTTCGGCCTGAGAACACCCAATAAATGTCTCGCCAAAGCAACCATAGCTCCCGTATTACCCAAGGTAACCACCACGTCAGCCGAACCGTCAACCAAGGATTGTAATGCGCGATATAAAGTACTTTGTCGTCGACGAAATAAGGACAGAACAATCTCTTCGTTGGCATCAATCACATCGGAGCAAACAACAAAAGATAAACGTTCATGAGGTTCGGGAAGGACCAAACCAGAACAAGGGGAATAGTAAAGGGTGATGGCGACATCTTGATGGCGAGAAAGAATCTCTATTGCACCGCCGAATGCAATGCGGGGACCTAAGTCCCCGCCCATAGCGTCTAAAGCTACCCTGATCATGGGTATCTTAGTTATTCACCTTTAGGGGTGATAACTTGACGGCCACGGTAAAAACCGTCTGCAGAAATGTGGTGACGGCGGTGAAGTTCACCTGTTGTCTTTTCTACAGAAAGAGTTGGACCTGTCAAAGCATCATGCGAACGGCGCTGGCCGCGACGTGAACGAGTTA
>CAZBUC010000335.1:0-2818 GCA_964494965.1 uncultured Maribrevibacterium sp. | reverse complement strand
TGGACGGTGAGGTCGTATCCGCCCATGCGGATCTTGTGGTCGGAGCCGATGGTATTCGCAGTAAGGTACGCCAGTGGCTCATCGATGAAGATACGACGCCGTTACGTTATTTGGGTTGCATGGTGATTTTGGGAATCTGTCCGCTGGCTCAACTGGATGATCTAGACAGTCCTTTGCTCGATTCTGCTACCGTGTTTCAGACCGCCAATGGTACAGAAAGAATTTATATCATGCCTTATTCGTCCGACGCCGTGATGTGGCAATTAAGTTTTCCAATGCAAGAAAGTGAGGCTCAGGCATTGAGTCGTCAAGGCGCTCAAGCGTTAAAAGCAGAAGCTTGCCGACGTACTCAATGGCACAGTCCTGTCCCGCAGATTTTGGCGGCCACATCTGAGGTTTTGGTTTCGGGTTATCCGGTATACGATCGCGCCTTGCTTGAACCAAGCCAGTTATCCCATGGACAAGGCGTCACTTTAATTGGTGATGCAGCGCATCCGATGAGTCCGTTTAAAGGACAGGGCGCGAATCAAGCCCTGCTGGATGCATTGGCATTGGCTCGCAGTATCACGATAGGCTGCCGACCTTCATCGAACTGGCGGGAAGTGGGGATTCGCCAACTGGTGTTAAACGATTTTGAAGCCGAAATGCTGGCTCGCAGCGCGCCAAAGGTAGAAGGCTCAGCGCTGGCTGCGCAGTTTTTGCATTCCGATATTGTTTTGCATGAAAGCGACGAGCCAAGAGGACGTTGTTTGCAACGGCGCTGAGCATATCGGTGGCTGATTGGCTTACAACCCGTTATCATAGGCATGTACTAAGGCGGTGGTTATGCTGTCTTACCCAATATTTTTAGGATCATAATGAAAAAGACGTTTGCTCTATCCCACCCCAAACTTTCATACCAGCGCATTATCGAAGCGGCGAAAAACGAAGTGAAGCAATACATCAAAGCGGAGCGCAAAAAAGCCCTGCCAGAAGGCATGGATTTTTGGGGATTTAACTGTAAATTCGGTCAAACGGCAGACAAAGCCAGATCCATCCATGAAGGCGATATCAATACCAATATTAGCTCGGCGCAAAGCCAGCATTGGAAATCGTTTTACCTCGAAGTGATCCCAACGTCTAAGATGCGTGCTAAGCGTACAGAAGACTAACGTTTTTTCATTTCGGTAATAAGACATTCAAAAAGGGCAGATTGTGCTATGCAATCCGCCCTTTTTGCTTCTGACATCGGGCTAACAATACGGTATTCTCATTGTTCTAACCCTTTTAATGCAGGAAAAAGGATCGTCGGTTGAAAGAATTCGAGTTGATACAAGATATTTTCCAAGCGTCTGTCATGGCCAGTACGCAAGGGCGTGGAGATCTTTTGTTGGGTATTGGGGACGATTGCGCTCAAGTGATGGTGCCACAGGGCCAGAGCTTGGTGTTTTCCATGGATACCTTGGTGGAAGGGCGACATTTTCCGTTTGATGCGGACCCCGTAGACATAGGTTATCGCGCGGTAGCCAGTTGCGTGAGTGATTTGGCGGCGATGGGCGCAAAACCCGCGTTTTTTACCTTGGGGTTAACGATTCCTGAATCCGATCCGCAATGGTTAGCCGGTTTGGCCCAAGGCATGGCGGAACTGGCCGAGCCAATTGGTTTGGCTCTGGTGGGTGGTGATACTACTAAAGGCCCCTTGACGATTACGCTGCAGGTGCATGGTTATGTGGAACCAGAACAAGCGCCTTTGCGCTCCCATGCGCAAGTGGGCGATGATATTTATGTCACCGGATTACTGGGTGATGCCGCGGCTGCAGTGCCCATTGTGACCGGCGAGCTACAGGTGTCTAGTGAACGCTTTGATTATTTTTATGAACGCTTTTGGCGGCCTCAACCCCGATTAATAGGTGGTATGGCACTCAAGCGGGTTGTTCATGCCATGATGGATATTTCCGATGGCTTGGCTCAGGATCTTCAGCATATACTGAAAGCCTCTGGCGTTGGGGCAAACATAGATACCACTAGCCTACCTATTTCTGCGCAATTGAGGCAATGGCAGCCAGAGTCTGCCGTGGCGTTGGCGTTAACCGGTGGCGACGATTATGAATTGTGTTTTACAGCGCCAAAAGAGCAAGCCGCTGAGATTGCTTTAATCACGCAAACCCTCAGTCTGCCTTGCACCAAGATAGGTGAAATTATTAGCGACGGTTTTAATTTGCAAGGCTACGACGGCGAGATTGCGGGCTTTCAGCATTTTTAGTGGCATTTTTTAATGTTTGATACTGAATTTTTAGTGTGTAACTTAATCAATAGGTAATGGTTGTATGGCGAATTCTGCCCCCGCGTCGGTATGGCGCAACCCGATACATTTTTTAGCATTTGGCCTTGGTTCTGGCGCCGCGCCGAAAGCCCCAGGCACTTTTGGTACTCTTGCCGCCGTGCCCATCTTTGTGTGGTTGTTGCAGGACCTCAGCAGTACTCATTACCTCATTATGCTGGTGGTGACGTCACTGGTGGGGATTTATCTGTGCGGCAAAACTTCCAAAGACCTAGGCGTTCATGACCATTCCGGCATTGTTTGGGACGAATTTGTCGGTTTCTGGATCACCATGTGGCTCGCACCAGTGGGTTGGTTTTATATCGTACTGGGCTTTGTGCTGTTTCGCTTATTCGATATTTTAAAGCCGTGGCCAATTTCTTGGATAGACAAGCATGTACACGGCGGCTTCGGCATCATGCTGGATGACATTTTGGCGGGCATTATGTCGTTTGTCGTACTACAGGCTTTGGTGGAATTCGTTTTGTAGGCCTGATGAGGGAGGTACGACCGTGATCA
>CAZBUC010000334.1:0-2820 GCA_964494965.1 uncultured Maribrevibacterium sp. | reverse complement strand
TTCAACGGTGTCGAACTCCATCGCACCGCGCTCATCACGAGCCCCTCTTAAGGTGTGATACAGGCCATTTAAATCATCAATGTGCGACACAATAGACGCGTAACGCTCACGCAATTCAATGCCTTGTTCTTCTGGCTCAGCAGCGATCATTTTCGCCACTTTTGAGTAGGTCAAACGGGCATGGGAACGAATCACACCTTCATAAAATTTGTAGCCGCGCATCTTGCCTTTGGTGGTTAACGAAATCTCTGCCACCATGACCAAACGATCTACGTCAGGGTTTAAAGAACACAAACCGTTCGACAACACCTCTGGCAGCATAGGAATAACGCGACCAGGGAAATACACAGAGTTACCACGCACTATGGCTTCTTCGTCTAACGCCGTGCCTTTTTTCACATAGTGAGACACATCAGCAATGGCCACGAACAACTTCCAACCACCCGCTGTTTTTTCACAATACACGGCATCGTCAAAGTCACGAGCGTCTTCACCGTCTATGGTAACGAAAGGCGTGGCACGCAAATCAACGCGGAATGCTTTGTCTTCTTCCGCCACTTCGGTACTGAAATTCTTGATTTGTTTTTCAACCGCTGCTGGCCACTCGTTCGGGATCTCATAGCGGTGCATAGCCACTTCGATTTCAACGCCTGGCGCCATAAAGTCACCAAGAATCTTTTTCACTAAACCTTGAGCAGGCTTACCACGCTCAGCGTAGGTGACAATTTCAGCCAACACATATTGTCCATGCTTAGGTGTCAAACCCGACTCTGTGGTGATCAAGATATCTTGCGCGATACGAGGATTTTCTGGTGTAACGAAAGCCGTGCGGCTCTCTTCATAATATCTGCCAACAAGCTGAGTGTGCTTACGTTCTAGCACCTCAACCACGACACCATCTAAACGGCCTTTCACGCTGCGACCAGAAAGGCGTGCTTTGACTTTATCGCCATCCATCACGTTTTGCATTTGACGGGCCGATAGAAAAATATCGTCATCGCTTGGACGCAGTAGGAAACCATGACCTTCTTTATTGCCTTGTACATAACCTTCAATCAGGTCACTGGCTAAAATGGGCGTGTATTGGTCATTTTGATTACTGGTAAGCTGGTTGTCTCGACACATGGCGATAAGACGACGGCGTAGTGCCTCAATTTCGTCTTCACCCGTTAAAGAGAACGCCGAGCACAGATCAAAGTGCCCCATGCTTTTGTTCTGGGTGGCAAGAAACTCTAAAATGAATTCACGGCTTGGTACGGGATTATCGTACTTAGACGCTTCACGTTGCATATGGGGATCGTTAATTTTTTTATTACTCAATGTATAGTTATCCTTGGTTTTATCAATAAGACGCCCTTTTATAAAATAGAAGTATGAACATCTTATGTATGTTGAACATAGACGGTGTTGGGTTGCATCACGCTTAGGGTGTGTTACGGTTCAACCGTCATTTTGCTCGATTACCCACATTATAGAGCATATTCAGCAAATACTCTGCACGATCGTCTTTCTCTAAGCATTTTCTGCACAGTCTAGGTTGGTTAATTTGGTAATTGCACAACACTTTGCACGCTTTACACCCTTTTTAGAGC
The DNA here is from genome assembly GCA_964494965.1 of uncultured Maribrevibacterium sp. Classification (GTDB taxonomy): domain Bacteria; phylum Pseudomonadota; class Gammaproteobacteria; order Pseudomonadales; family Marinomonadaceae; genus Marinomonas. The sequence goes on along the minus strand of CAZBUC010000334.1, from coordinate 1,228 downwards.
CAAAAACCCCACTTATTGGGTCGACATAACATCTTGTTAGGCCTTTTCAGACTAAGACAGCAACTTTTATTGCCTATTTTGTTCATAAAGATCATAAAAAACGCCAACCTATCGAATTATTCGATCAATTAAGTGGTTTTCTTTACTGTCGATGACGGACCAAATTCATCTCTGCCATCACTTTGGTGGAAATTTCTTCCACAGACAGCCGTGTTGAGTTTAAAAATGGAATGCGCTCTTGACGATACAAGGACTCCACCTCATCCACTTCATAACGACACTGACGAGACGAAGCGTATTTACTCGAGGCCATGCGACCCGTACGAATCTCATGCAAACGCTGGGCGTCTATGGTCAAACCAAACAGCTTTTTCTTATGGTCTTTTAACACTTTGGGCAAGCCTGGCGTGGAAAAATCGTCTTCGGTGATCGGGTAGTTTGCCGCCTTGATCCCGTACTGCATCGCCAAATACAAACTGGTCGGTGTTTTACCAGAGCGAGACACACCTAATAGAATAATATCCGCTTCAGCGAAATTCTTTACCGATGCCCCGTCATCATTCGCCAACGCGTAGTTAATGGCGTCTATACGGCCATCGTACACCCCTTCTTTCATACCATGGGCTTTCTGTGCGGTCGGCTGCGCTTTCACACCCAAAGCTTGCTCAATCGGCGACAACAAATCCCCAAACAAGTTATAACAATGACAATCGCAGGAATCGATTATCTCGCGGATAGCCACATCGGAAATGGTATAAAACACCAACAAAGCAATGCCTTGCTGAACCTCCAAATTAATCTGTTGTTTCAACCCCTCTGCCTGATCTTTGGTACCCAAAAAAGGCACGCTTTTGGTTTCCACCGCCACATCAAAAAACGACAACATCGCCGATCCAAACACCTCGGCGGTGATCGCCGTGCCATCTGACACAAAATACACTTTCATCAAGGACTTCCTTTTATTGTTGTTATCTAACGACATTTGATTTTTCGATTGAAATAAAACTACATCGAATATTCGATTTTATCCGCTAGGACTTAACTTCATACAATGAACTCAGACACCGTGTTTTGACAAGTGCCAATGGCGTTTTAATCCGTCCCCGATGTCTTCATGGCGAACTGGCCATTCTTTTAATAAGAAACAATAATTGGAGTTTCGAGTGAGCAAATTCATTAAGTGGTTTAAAGATCTTCATATGGAAGATGTCGGTGAAGTAGGCGGCAA
>CAZBUC010000333.1:0-2822 GCA_964494965.1 uncultured Maribrevibacterium sp. | reverse complement strand
GTCAACACCCCGAGTTGGCTGACCAATCAATAAGACTTCAGGGTTTTGTTCCACCTCACGGGCGATAACGATTTTCTGCTGATTACCACCGGAAAAGTTCGCGGTTTTTAAATGCGGATTCGGCGGACGGACGTCCCACGCGGCCATACGTTCATTGCATTCATCTAACATGGCCTTACGGTTCATCAGAATCTTGCCGTTATAAGCGGGGGAATTATGGTATCCCAACACCGCGGCTTCGTAGGCTTCAAACCCCGTGACTAACCCCATTTTATGGCGATCTTCTGGCACATGAGCCATTTTCAAATCGCGCATCTGTGCGGCGTCTCGGGGGGACTTTGCATTGATCACCTGACCGGCAAAGTGGATTTCTCCCTCGTCCATCGGAGTAATGCCAGACAGCACATTCAGTAACTCACTTTGCCCATTGCCCGAGACCCCAGCAATGCCCAATATCTCACCCGCACGCAGCGTCAAGCTAACATTTTTTAAACGCTTAACGCCTTGGCTATCAAACTGAGATAAGTTCTGCGCTGACAAGAGCACATCTTGTGGTTTCGCGTCGTCTTTATCGACCGTTAAACGCACTTTTTTCCCCACCATTAACTCAGCAAGTTCTTCTTTACTGGTGTGGGCGGTCTCACGGTGAGCAACCATTTCACCTTGACGCATCACAGATACGTTATCGGTGGAAGCCATGATCTCACGCAATTTGTGAGTGATTAATAAAATCGTGACACCCTGATCTTTGAGGGCTTTTAGAATACGGAACAAATGGTCCGCTTCTTGAGGGGTCAATACGCCGGTTGGCTCATCGAGAATAAGAATGCGAGCGCCGCGATATAGCGCCTTCAAAATTTCAACACGCTGCTGTAAACCCACCGGAAGTTCTTCGACGATGGCATCCACATCAATGTCCAAACTGTATTCATTCGCTAAACGCTGTAATTCCACTCGTGCTGCCGCCACGCCATCCTTTAGCAAGGCGCCGCCTTCTGCACCCAAGATAACGTTTTCCAAAACGCTAAAAGTATCCACCAGCATAAAATGCTGATGCACCATGCCTATCCCTGCCGTAATGGCATCTTGAGAATTACGAATATCAACACGCTTACCGTCTACTTCAATGTGACCCGTGTCCGCTTCATAAAAGCCGTAAATAATGCTCATCAAAGTGGATTTCCCTGCGCCATTTTCACCGATAATACCGTGAATGGTGCCTGCAGGAACTTGTAAGCAAATGTCTTTGTTGGCCTGAACCGCACCAAAACGTTTACTGATGTCACGCAATTCAATTGCGTATGGCATTGTTTGATTCGTCATATCTAAAAGAATTCATCTGCTTGGAAGTAAAAATGCTAAGGTAAAAAAAACAGTTGCCCACAAAAAGCAGGCAACTGTCTCTTAATGCAACTTAGTAGTTACACGTGTTATCAGACATGTAGTCGTGAACCTTGATCTCACCACTGACAATCTTAGCGCGAATGTCGTTTAACTTGGTTTTCATTTCTTCGGTAATTAAATTGGCGTTGTTGTCATCTAGCGCCCAATCCACTCCGCCTTCAGCCAAACCTAAAACCACTAAACCCGGTTTCCAAGTACCCGCTGCAGCGTCTTCATACGTTTTGTAAGCCGCTTCATCCACGCGCTTTACCATGGACGTTAGCATGGTGCCTGGCTGGATATGGTTCTGGTTAGAATCCACACCTATCGCCAGTTTTCCACTGTCTTTCGCCGCTTGATAAACACCGATACCCGTACCACCCGCTGCCGCAAAAATCACATCAGCGCCTTGTGAGAATTGGCTCTTCGCTAATTCAGAGCCTTTTGTTGGGTCATTAAACGCCGCACCGGTCGACCCCGTCATATTTTGTAGCACAGTCGCGCTAGAAGACGCGTATTTTACGCCTTGCTCGTAACCACAGCCAAATTTACGGATCAGCGGAATATCCATACCACCGACAAAACCGACTTTATCGGTTTTAGAGGCCATAGAAGCCAATGCCCCTACAAGGAATGACCCTTCGTGTTCTTTAAAGACAACCGATTGAACGTTAGGAAGATCAATCACACCGTCAATAATAGTAAATTGAACATTAGGAAAGTCTTTCGCCACTTTCTCAACAGACGACGTCATGTTAAAACCAACCGTCACGATAGGCGAATAGCCACGATTCGCAAGACGACGCAAACCTTGCTCTACTTGCGCTTCGTTTTTCGGTTCGAATTCACGAATTTTTACCCCCGTTTCTTCGGTGTATCTTTTAACGCCGTTGTAAACGCCTTCATTAAAAGATTTATCAAATTTACCTGCTTGATCGTAAACAACAGCAGGTTCTGTGGCCGCATGAGCCATGCTTGATGCAATGGCCAGCGCCGTTGCTGACGCAAGAAAGACAGCTTTCATTCCAATTCCTCTTCTATGTAATATATTCTAGGCGGCATGGAAACCTGCCTAACTGGTCAAAAATAAACCGAATAGCAGAATACCGCAATGTAATCTGCACATTTTAGCCTACATTTTTTTATTTCGTGCAAAAAAGCCGCGTCAAACGAGTATTTTCACCACTCGCTGATAGTGCCATTGACGCACCAACAAGTCATGCGAGCAATACTTATGCCGAATAAATAAGCACCATTAAGATTGGCAAAGTTTGCAGTAAACCGTACTGCGTTGCGCCTGGCGTATTTCCTTCAAAGGCGCACCGCACACCACACAAGGCTTTTCTGCTCGACCATACACAGCCAATTCTTGCTTGAAATAACCCGGTTTACCATCGCCACCCACAAAGTCTTTTAACGTGGTACCGCCCTGTTTAATG
>CAZBUC010000332.1:0-2825 GCA_964494965.1 uncultured Maribrevibacterium sp. | reverse complement strand
CTTTTCACAAGATGCTTTAGTCGATATTTGTTTAGCGACAGCATGCCTGTTTCGGAGCTTGAAAAAAAAGCAGACAGTATTAGTAGACAAAAAAGTGTTCCGCCAAGAACACTTAAGGGAATATCGTTCAAGAAGGGATCGCCTCAATTATTAAGATGAATGAATTATTCGTTTTTAACATCGTACTGTCAAACTTCTTTAATGGCTAGGGTCACTTAATTCTGCAGTATCTGCAGGACTATACGACTACCAAAGTAGCCAAGCATAAGAAGGAAAAAACCACTTAAAGTCAGTTTTACGGCCAATTGGCCGCGCCAGCCAGCGATATGTCTTCCTAAAAGGAGCCCAGTAAACACTACCCAAGACGCGATAGTGAAAAAAGTTTTGTGAATAAGGTGTTGGGCAAACATGTCTTCTATGAAATAGAAGCCCGTGATGATGGTTATGGTTAACATCACAAATGCAGCCCAAATAAACTCAAACATTAGTCGCTCAAGCGTCTGCAGTGGTGGCACTCGCAGGAGCTGCTTCAGTTTGTGGTGTTTGAGCTGATATTCTTGTGCGGCCAGTAGGATTCCTACCCCGCAAGCCGCCGTAAACAAGCTGTATGCAACGGCGGCAATCAAAATGTGCACACTGGTTCCCCAAGAGCTGCTGTATAGCTGGGTTAATTGCCAAGGCTCAATAGCATTGAGAGCAATAACGACGGCGCCTAACGGAAAAGCCGCCGATAGCAATAAAGATAAATCTTTGTCACGATTACTAAACCAGAGTAGGCAATTGCCAATCAGGGCGATTAAAAGGCCGATGGTTAAAAAGTTAAAGCCGTCACGAGAGGATAGTAATTGAACAAGAGAGGCCGTATGGACCACAATAGCGGCCGTGCCTATGTGTTGGGTATAACGTTTTTCAGGACGAAAGTAATACGCTGCGCCAGCAATCATACAAGCAAAACAAGCAAGCCAAAGCGATAATTGAGTCATGAAACTAAAGGTTCCGTCGAGTAAAGGTATAGGGTGACAATCATTTATCCGTTATAATAGAGGCAATTTCATCTTGGATAAACTGAAACCGAAGGTTTTTTCCATTCAGAGCAAAATTTGAGGGCAATATGTTCGACAATTTATCGAATCGTTTAACTTCTTCGCTTGATCGCATTCGAGGTCGAGCCAAATTAACCGAAGACAATATCCAAGAGGTGTTGCGCGAAGTGCGCATGGCCTTGTTAGAAGCCGATGTTGCTTTGCCTGTCGTAAAAGATTTTATTGCTGCGGTAAAAGAACGCGCCATTGGTACAGAAGTGTCCAAGAGTTTAAGTCCTGGGCAGGTCTTCTTAAAGATTGTCAAACAAGAGCTTGAAAGTGTGATGGGTGAGGCCAACGATGGCCTTAACCTTAGAGTGGCAAGCCCCGCAGTGATTTTACTGGCGGGTTTGCAGGGAGCGGGGAAAACCACATCTGCGGCCAAGCTTGCAAAATATTTAAAAGAACGCGAAAAGAAATCGGTGTCTGTGGTCAGTGCGGATGTGTATCGTCCTGCTGCGATTAAACAGCTTGAGACCTTGGCGGGTGAAGTAGGGGTTGATTTCATCCCAAGTGACTTGTCGCAGAAGCCAATCGATATCGTTAACAACGCAATCGATTATGCCAGGAAAGCCCATAAAGACGTATTAATCGTCGATACCGCAGGTCGTCTCTCCATTGATGAAGACATGATGGCGGAAATCAAGGCCTTGCACGCGGCGGTTAATCCGATTGAGACCTTGTTCGTTGTCGATGCCATGACAGGGCAAGATGCGGCGAATACGGCCAAAGCGTTTGGCGATGTCTTACCGCTTACAGGTGTGATTCTTACCAAGACAGATGGTGACGCTCGTGGTGGTGCTGCTTTATCTGTTCGTCATATCACGGGTAAGCCGATTAAGTTTTTAGGTGTAGGTGAGAAAACCGATGCTCTAGAGCCTTTCCATCCAGACCGCTTAGCCTCGCGCATTCTTGGTATGGGGGATATGCTTTCCCTAATTGAGCAAGCCGAGCAAAAAGTTGATAAAGAAAAAGCAGAAAAGCTCGCTGGAAAGCTAAAGAAAGGTAAGAGCTTTGATCTAGAAGACTTTAAAGAGCAGTTGCAGCAAATGAAGAACATGGGCGGTATGAGCTCTATGTTAGATAAACTCCCAGGTATGGGGCAATTGGGGAATATTCAAGATAAAGTGAACGATAAAATGTTCGTACAAATGGAAGCCCTCATTAATTCCATGACACCTGCAGAGCGTCGTAACCCTGACGTCATTAACGGTTCTCGAAAAAAACGTATTTCAACCGGTGCGGGACTACAAATCCAAGATTTAAACCGTCTGCTTAAACAGCACAAGCAAATGCAAAAGATGATGAAGAAAATGTCCGCCAAAGGGGGGATGCAAAAAATGATGCGTGGTTTAGGGGGGATGATGCCAGGTGGTTTTCCAGGCGGCGGCGGTTTCCCTAAATAATACTGCTATCTACTTGTTTTTATTAGGGGTTATAAAAAACTTCTAATTTAATTGAAAGGGCGAGTAAATCGCTCTTTTGTTTTTCTAGTTTATCGACTAGAATATGCCGCCTTCTTGTAGTATGAGTCAAAAATTCGACTCGGCAAGAGGTGTTTCGTTAAGCAATAAGGAACCAATCATATGGTAACTATTCGTCTTTCTCGTGGTGGCTCTAAAAAGCGCCCATTCTATCATTTGAACGTGGCTGATAGCCGTCGTGCACGTGATAGTCGTTATATCGAGCGTTTGGGTTTCTTTAACCCTGTTGCTCGTGGTCAAGAAGAACGTTTACGTGTAG
>CAZBUC010000331.1:0-2835 GCA_964494965.1 uncultured Maribrevibacterium sp. | reverse complement strand
GGACAGGGGAGAGTATTGGGTGCGTTGCCGACCTCGACACCTCCTGGTGCTTTGGGCTGGATGGGGCTACGGGGCTTAACGAAATGAGCCTCGACGTGGTGCGGCAAGGCAGGTTTTCCATCGGCATGCCCCACTACGGGATCGCAGCTGAGATGCAGCGGCGATTTATCTCCAAGCTCATCGAGGCCCTCACCTGCTTCGTCGTCGTCATCGCCCATGAGAACAAGTCGGTCAATGAGGTGAGCAATAAGCTCCTCGTCTACCCCGACCTTGTTGGGCAGAAGTTGGGGCAGAGAATTGGCTACGGCTTCTCCGACGTGATTAACGCCAAGAGAAGCGGCAAGAAATTTTATTGGTCAACAACGGAGGAAGGCTATGACCTGAAAGCTCGAATGCTACCCCTATCCCAGAGTCTTGAACCTGACTTTAAACAGATCATCGACGCTTGGGAAAAACTCACACCCGTTGACTCCGAAGTTCTGGAACACATTCTGAAAGCTGAACCAGCAGACGAGTCAGAAGCCTAGGCTAGACAAACCGAAGGAAACTGATCTATGACCAAATCACGCACTTTTTCTCTTGAGTCTTTGCGTTTTTATCCGAATGTTTCCAGCATTCAAATGGCGTGTCATCGTCTTGGCTTGTCCTTGCAAGACGTGCAAGTGGTGAGTTTACATGGCCGTCCGTTGGCGTCTTTACGTCGTCATTTGCGGTCGAATAAAACCTTGGTTTTATTAACAGATCAATACAGCCAACCGAAACACATTGCCGAGGAGTGCGTACAAGCAGGTTTAGATCAAAGCGAGATTATCGTTTGTGAGGCTTTGGGTTACGACCATGAGTCGGTTCAGAGTTTTACAGCGGAATCCTTGCAGAGTTCCAAACGGATATTTGATCCGCTCAATGTGATTGTGCTGAAAACCAGCCAACAAGCCTCACTTTATCCAAGTTCGGTGGGTATTCCCGATGTGTCTTTTGTGACCGATAAAGGCGACGGCAAAGGCATGATTACCAAGCGAGAAGTGCGTTTGGCGATTTTGTCTTATATGAATATTGAACAGGGCGATACGGTTTGGGACATTGGCGCGGGTTGCGGTGGCGTGAGTGTTGAAATGGCCTATTGGCATCCGCGTAGTCAAATTATTGCCATCGAGCATCACCCAGACCGTTTGGTCTGTTTAGTCGCCAACCAAGAACGTTTTGGTGTCATGCAGAATTTATCCATTGTCGCAGGGCGAGCACCGGATGCGCTGGTGGATTTACTTGCTGGTAACAACTCACAACACGGCAAACCCAATAAAGTCTTTATTGGCGGCAGCGATGGCGAATTAAATGCCTTGATGGCTCAAGTGTGGGAGTTGTTGCCTGAAGGTGGCAGCGTCATGGTCAGCGCTGTCACCGAAGAAACAAAATACCAAGTTATGCAATTTGCCCAACAGCGCGACGCGGTGCAAGACGCAGACGAACAAAGCTTGCAAGTGTCCATTGCCAAAGGCGAGCGATTGGCAGGACAACGGCTATTTCGTCCTAGTCTGCCCGTGACGCTTTATCATTTTAGAAAAATGACGGCCACCACATCGGCCACCAATAGCAACCATAAGGAAAACGCACAATGAGTGCCTTGGAAGTATCGCAAAAAACAGGCCGATTCATTGGTGTGGGCGTGGGTCCCGGTGATCCAGAATTGATCACCTTAAAAGCCTTACGCTTGATTCAGCGCGCCAGCGTGGTGAGTTACCTTGCCAACGACGAAGGCGGCTCTCAGGCCAAAACCATTGCCAGCGAAGCCTTTGCTGGTGTGACCCATGCGCAAAATGAAATTGCCATTGTGATGCCCATGTCGACGGATCGATCATTGGCAAACGAAGCTTACGACAATGGCGCAAAAGCCATTGCTAATGAGTTATTACAAGGCAAAGACGTGGTTTTCTTGTGTGAAGGCGATCCGTTGTTTTTTGGCTCTTTTGCCTATTTACTAGAGCGCCTAGAAGGCGATTTCCAATGCCAAGTCGTGCCGGGTGTGTCATCTATCAACGCCGCATCGTCCGCCTTGAATCATCCGCTAACCGTGCTAAAAGAATCTTTTGCCGTCGTCAGTGGACGCCATACCGCTGAACAAATTGATACGGCCTTAGCACAGCACGACAGTGTGGTGATCATGAAAGCTGGGCGTGCGCGTCCGCGTATTCTCATGGCGCTGCGCAAAACCAACCGCATGCAAGACGCGAAATACCTAGAATATATTGGCCGTGAAAACGAACGTATTGTGCGCGATGTATCCACCTTGGAAGACAAAGCGGGGCCGTATTTTTCCTTGTTCGTTGTGACCAAAAGTGAGCGAGGCACAAGGTGATACGTTTTATTGCGTTAACCCCTGCGGGGGAGCGTCTGGCGAATAAACTTTTGTCTCAAGGTCTGCAGAATCATTGGCCAGAGGCCGTGGTGGACTACAAACCAAAACCTTTTGCCGAGTTCGTACAGACGGCCTTTCAAAACGGCGATTGGTTGGTATTCATTTGTGCCACAGGGATCGTGATGCGGACTCTTGCTCCTGTGATTCAAGACAAATACCAAGATCCGCCAGTGTTGGTATTGGACGAGGAAGGTAAGTTTGTCATTCCGCTATTATCGGGTCACGAAGGTGGTGCAAACGAGTGGGGCGCACAAGTGGCAAACTCCCTTGGCGCACAGCTGGTGATGACCACCGCGAAGCCTTACCTGAACCCTATTTATACCTTAGGAATGGGCTGCGAACGCAACTGCCCATTGGCATTCCTTGAAAGTCTCATGCTTGATGCGCTCAGTCAAAAAGGCTTAACGCCAAGCGATATTCAT
>CAZBUC010000330.1:0-2835 GCA_964494965.1 uncultured Maribrevibacterium sp. | reverse complement strand
TCTTATCTAATCATCCAACGCGCGATAACAGCGTAGAGCGATTGAAACAACTCACAGAACGTTCTTCTGATGCGCCGCATCCTTTTGTTGATCGTGATGCAGTGGGCGCATTTGAGCTCTTAAGCGATTGCAGTCTGGCGCAACTCACAAAGATCGAAGAATACCAAAACCGTGTTCAAAAGAATTTACAAAATTAATCCCATCCGTTGTTCAAAGGTATTTAAAAATGTTGGCAAATCGTTACTTTTTGATTCCCTTAGCAAGCATGAAATTATGCTTACTTTCCACAAGTGTTATGGCGCAAGAAACCACGAAATTGAACGAGCTGGTTGTTTCCGCGTCTGGTTATGAGCAAACTATGACAGAGGCGCCTGCCAGTATTACCGTGATTGATCAAGAAACGATTAGTCAAGGTGCTTACAGAGACATTTCTGAGGTGTTAAGTCATGTTCCTGGTGTGTTCGCCACGGGAGGTGCATCTGGGAATGATATTTCGATTCGTGGTATGCCAACAAAGTACACCTTATTGCTGGTCGATGGCCGTCCACAATCGTCCCGTGAGTCACAGCCAAGTGGCGGTGGTGGCATGGATCAAGAATGGTTACCTCCTCTAAAGTCCATCGAGCGAATTGAAGTCATACGTGGTCCTATGTCAACGCTTTACGGTGCGAATGCCATGGGCGGTGTAGTGAATATTATTACCCGTAAAGCCACCAACCAATGGCACGGTAATGTTCGTTTTGATATGACTCAGCCAGACGATGATCTGTATGGTGGCAGTAAGCAAGGCTCCCTCTATTTGGCAGGTCCGCTTATCGCCGATACCTTGAGCATGCGTTTAGGAGCGCGCGGTCTATTTAATGAAGAAGATGGCGTATCTCGTGGTGCCTCTGAAAAAGAGATCCATAACTACAATGCTCAATTGCGTTATACCCCGAATGACGATCATGCGTTTGATTTAGATTTAATGAAAAGTCATCAAAAGCGCCTTACGACAGTCGGTAAATCGGCCGCGGGAAATGCACGAAGTGATAGTGAAACGCAAAATGAAAAAAGTTCGCTAGCTTTAACTCATACAGGAAATTGGGGCGAATTGTCTGAAACCTCGTATCTGCAGCGTGAGAGTACTTACAATGAAGGTCGCGATATGCGTATCACCAATTTAGTGGCGGACAGTCGTTGGATCATTCCTACAGAAAATCACACCACCACTCTTGGTGCAAATGTAAAGCAAGCTGAATTAAAAGACATGGAAAATGTTCTGGATAAAACGAGAATCAGCAATGATCAGTACTCACTTTACGGGGAAGATGAATGGTTTTTTGCTGAGGATTTATCAATCACCTCGGGTATGCGTTTAGACAAAAACGAAAACTTTGATAGTCAATTCAGCCCTCGTTTGTATGCCAATTGGTTTGCTACCGACGCTTGGACCTTGAAAGCGGGTGTGGCGACGGGTTATCAAACTCCAGAACTTCGTGAAATGACCAGAGACTGGGTTCAAGAAAGTCGTGGTGGCGATATTTATGGTAATCCAGACCTAAAGCCTGAAACCTCACTTAGTAAAGAAATTGGTGTGACCTACAGTGCCGATAATAAAGTGATCAGCGCAACAGTGTTTGATAATCGCTTTGACGACAAAATCATGACCACCACTTGTCCTACATCCGTTTGTTCTGTGTCGGGAGCCCGTTACAATATCAATGTGGATGAGGCAAAAACGCAGGGCTTTGAGTTAGGCTCCGAGTTTCAATTACGTGAAACGCTAAATTTGAGTGTGCGTTACACTTATACGAAATCTGAGCAGTTGTCTGGAGAAAATAAAGGTCAGCCATTGACACAAATGCCACTTCACTTATTTGCTACCTCCTTGAACTGGCAGTTAATGGATAGAGTGAAAGCTTGGGTAGATTATGAATACCGTGGCAAAGAATCTCAAGAAACCGGTTTGTCGAGTAATACTCAAACCCAAGCACCATCTTATGACTTAGTGCATTTGGGGATGCAATTTGAGGTGAGTGAGCGTTTTGTTGTACAGGCTGGTATTAACAATCTGTCTAATCAAGAATTTGACTTTTCAGAATTTGGTTTTGTTGACGCCGGGCGTGAATACTGGGCATCAGTAGAGTACAGCTTTTAACCAGTGGCTCATATTGGCATACACTGTGTGCCAATATGAGCGTCGTCTATTTTTTGTCAAAAGCGTTTATTTTGTTGATGTTTTTTACTTGGGTTCTGCGGTGAACAGCACATTTGCTAATGTTTTGACCGCCCATTCACGTTTATCTGCATTTTGCTCGCTGAAGTTGAGTCGAAAACAATTACGATATTTTCCCGTGGCAGAGAAGAGTGGCCCAGGGGCAAAGCCTACGCCAGCCTCGCGACAAGCCTCTACGAGCTTCATGCTATCAATATTGGTATGAAGCTCTACCCACAAAATAAAACTGCCATCAGGGTAGCTTACCCTAGTATTACTGGGTAAATAGGTTTTAATGGCCCGAAGTAAGTGATCGCGTTGTTGCTCGTAGTGTTGTCGCATTTGTCTTATGTGTTTGGCGTAACCGCCTAAACGAATAAATTTGGCGATCGCAAGCTGGGGAAGCACCGGGCACATGGAACTGCTCACATATTTTACGTGGGTGACCTTATCGCGGTAACGACCCGGAGCGATCCAGCCTACCCGCATGCCTGGGGCAATGGTCTTGGAAAAAGAAGAGCATAAAAGTACACGCCCATCTGTATCAAACGACTTGATGGTTTTAGGGCGCGGGAATTGATAGGAAATGTCCCCATAAATATCGTCTTCTATGATGGCGATATCGTAACTTTGCGCTA
>CAZBUC010000329.1:0-2836 GCA_964494965.1 uncultured Maribrevibacterium sp. | reverse complement strand
TAACCAAAGCCTTCTTGGCCTTCTGTCGACGTTAAAATACGGCCTTCCCATACACCATGAAAGACTTGTGGAGTCGGATCGTCTTTATGGCGCATGTAAGCGAGTACGCAATGAAAACGAGCGGTACGTTGCAGCTCAGGCACGCCCGCTAGTTTTTCCAATAGCAGCGCGTTATTTGCGTCGTTGTTGCCATGCTCGCCGGCAAAACGAGCGGAGTAAATGCCCGGTGCACCGTTAAGATAATCCACTTCAATGCCGGAATCATCGGCTAATGCAGGCAAACCCGTTTGTGCGCAAGCATGGCGTGCTTTCAGGATCGCATTTTCAATAAAACTCAAGCCAGTTTCTTCGACGTCTTCAACGTTAAATTCGCTTTGCGGTTTAACATCAATGCCCATATCGCCAAGCAAGGCATTGAATTCTCTGATTTTTCCAGCATTGCTGCTGGCGAGTACGATGGTGTTGTTCATCGGTTTTTCCTTTGTCATTCTTTAAAACAAAGGCGGCTGATTGGCCGCCTTGTTGTGTGATGTATCGCTCAACGACTGATATGAAAGATGGCCGTTTCACTGAATAAATTGGGCATAGAGCGTATCCACCAATGGTCTTTTAGGTGACCATCGACCGCGGCCCAACGTAGGATTTTGATGTTTTTTTCATGGCATAAACGCTCAAAATCTTGAAAGGTAAAAAAGTGAATATTGGGTGTGTCATACCAGTTGTATGGCAAGAAATCCGACACGGGCATTCTGCCCTTTAACGCCAAATGTAGACGACTGCGCCAATGGCCAAAGTTCGGGAAGGTAATAATGCATTCTTTGCCGATGCGCAGCATTTCATCGATCAGTAAATCGGGGCGACGGAATTGTTGCAGTGCGTGCGTCATCAGTACTAGATCAAAACTTTGATCATCGAAGTTTTGTAGCCCTTCGTCGATATTTTGCTCTAAAACCGGGATGCCTTTTTTAATACAGGTGTTTAAATCGTCTGGGCCAATTTCTAAACCATAGCCATTTACCTGCTTGTTCTTAATCAGGTGATGAAGTAATTCTCCGGGGCCACAAGCCAAATCCAGCACTCGTATATTAGGTTGAATCCATTCATCGATCATTTCTAAGTCAGAGCGCATTATTGAGTCTCCGTTTTTAAGCGGTTGGCGATGCGTGTTAAAAAAGTGTTCAGCACAGCCATGTAGCGAGGGATCGGGAACAAAAAGGCGTCGTGGCCTTCTGTCGCTTCGATTTTAGCGTAAGAGACCGGCTTGCCAGCCTTGACCAAGGCGTTAACGATTTCTTCACTGCGTTCCGGTGAAAAACGCCAGTCAGTAGTAAAAGAAACCAGTAAAAATTCGCATTGAGCTCGACTCAGCACCGCCGATAAGTCGCCATCGGTTTGCGAGGCAGGGTCGAAGTAGTCCAGTGCCTTGGTCATCAGCATGTAGGTATTGGCGTCAAACCGTTTGGTGAAGGCCTCGCCTTGATAGCGTAAGTAACTTTCGACTTCAAATTCGATACCGTAATTGTATTGGTAGCGGTCGTGGCGCATTTGGCGGCCAAACTTTGCGCCCATGGCATCGTCTGACAGATAGGTAATGTGACCTAACATGCGAGCCAAACCCAGGCCGTTGGTTGGAACGGAATTATTTTCTAGGTAATTGCCGTCAAAAAAGTCAGGATCACGACGAATGGACTGACGTGCGACTTCGTTAAAGGCGATGTTCTGTGTCGACAGTTTGGGTGCAGAAGCAACGATCACCGCGGATTTTAAGCGGGTTGGAAAACGAATGCTCCATTCTAATACCTGCATGCCGCCAAGGCTGCCACCCACGATGGCCGCAAAGGTTTGAATGCCGAGCAAATCGGCTAAGCGTGCCTGGCTTTCTACCCAGTCTTCTACGGTGACAATGGGAAAACTGGCTTCCCAACGCTGCCCTGTTTCTGGATTAATGCTGGTGGGACCGGTTGAACCACAGCAACCACCTAGGTTGTTGAGCGCGACAACATAAAACTCATTGGTATCGATGGCCTTGCCAGGTCCAATCGCGGTATCCCACCAGCCAGGTTTGGTGTCTGTCATGGCGTGGTAACCGGCCGCGTGGTGATCACCGCTGAGTGCGTGACAGATCAGGATAGCGTTTGAGGCCTCTTTGTTAAGGGTGCCGTAGGTCTCGTAAATCAATTGATAGGATGACAAGGTTTGTCCGCAGGACAGTGCCAACGGTGTGTCGAATTGCGCAATCTGTGGCGTAACAATGCCCACAGAGTCGGCTGAGATGACGTCCGGCATAGATTCGTTTTTATCCTAAAGTAAATAAAGCCCTAAAAGAAAGTGCTTGAGTTCCCGTGAAGAGGTTTGGGAAGGTTCATGGCTAAATGATGTCATACAGTCTAGCGTTTGCGCCTAGTGTCATCAAGGGCTTACAAGAGAAAACGCCCTTCGGCGGCCAGCTGCACCGTCGGGCATGAACCTAGAGTTGACTTTACCGTGTTTTCTCTCGTGTTATGGCAAGGTAAATACTTTGGTTTTACTCGCAAGTTGTGTGGAAAGCCGCTGAATTTGTTTGGTTTTATCGGCCAATACATCAATAGAGCCAGTGTCTTGGTTTAATTGTTGGGCGATTTGTTCCATCTCCTTGCTCATTTGCAAAGCGGTACTGGCGACGTCTTGAATGGCGGCGGCCATCGAATCGGTAGAATGGGAACCTGTCATGGCATTGTGTTCTATGTCCCGCATGGCTTCTTCTGCTTTGCTACCATTATCGCCAATGATTTTGAGATTATCTTGTCCGCTTTCCATGGTGCTAATCGCCGTTTGAGTCGACTGCTGAATGGTGTTG
>CAZBUC010000328.1:0-2855 GCA_964494965.1 uncultured Maribrevibacterium sp. | reverse complement strand
CCCTTAATTGATTACTACTCACAACCTAGAACCTACGGCCACCAAAAAGCCAAAACAGGCTTAAAAATAGGGGAGGATAACTGATGGAATTGCTCGCCTCTATTCGTCGAAACAGCGTTGGACTGGCGCTGTTTGCGGTACTTACTGCAGGACTCATTGCCGTCACCCAGCAATTAACAGGGAATAAAATTCAAGAAAATATCTTGGCGGCACAAATTGCGGCATTTAACGAAATCTTACCGGCCGATTTATACGACAATGACTTAACCAGTGACTCCGCTATGCTCGCGGCCGATCCCCTGCTGGGCAGTAACGAAGATGTTAAGATACACATCGCACGCAAAAACGGAGAAGTCACAGGGATTATTTTTGAGACCATAGCACCACGTGGCTACAACGGTAATTTGGACATGCTGGTTGCCATTGATAAAAACGGTGTCGTCACAGGTAGCCGAGTGATTAGCCACAAAGAAACACCAGGGCTAGGTGATAAAGTTGATCTGAAAAAAGACGATTGGATTTTGAGCTTTGCCAATACCTCTCTGTCCAACCCAGACCTTAAAGCCTGGGGCGTAAAGAAAGACGGTGGAGATTTTGATCAATTTACTGGCGCCACCATCACACCTCGCGCGGTCGTTAATGCCGTAAAAAATACCTTACTGTATTTTGAACAACACAAAGATACGCTGTTAGCCTATTAGGACTCGTCAATGAACACCAATACAGACACAGACGTCATCGACGCCACACAAGACAATACGCCAAGCGCGCAATACACAGATATTATTTATAACGGCCTATGGAAAAATAACCCAGCCCTTGTTCAGCTACTTGGCTTGTGTCCGTTGCTCGCGGTCACCAGCACTGTGGTGAATGCACTAGGGCTCGGCTTAGCAACCATGGTGGTGTTAATGGGCTCTAATATTGCAGTATCTTTGATCCGCAATTATGTGGCCGACGCGGTCCGTTTACCTGCTTTTGTGATGATTATCGCCTCATTTACCACCTGTATCGAGCTAGTGATGCAAGCTTTTACCTATGAGCTGTATCAGATTCTGGGAATCTTCATTCCGTTGATCGTGACCAACTGCGCGATCTTAGGTCGTGCAGATGCGTTTGCCAGCCGCAATCCTGTTCTACCCTCTGCGCTGGATGCTTTCATGATGGGGCTGGGATTCATGGTAATTTTGGTGGCACTCGGTGCCATGCGTGAACTGGTCGGTCAAGGTACGCTCTTTACGGATATGCAATTGTTGTTCGGCGACATGGCGGTTAACTGGAAGTGGGTGGTGTTTGACAATTACCCCAACGTGCTTTTTGCTGTCTTACCGCCTGGCGCTTTTATTGGTTTAGGACTCTTGATTGCGGGTAAAAACTACTTCGATGAAGCTGAGAAAAGGCGCGCGGCTAGACAAAAAATCCAAGACGGCCCAAGTGCGTCAAAACGGGTTCGTGTTACTGGGCAGGTGAGTTAACTAACCTATTTAAAACCCCACCCTAACCCTCCCCTTGAAAGAGATAAGGGGAGGGAATTTTAAGAAGTATGAAGGCAGTCAATTGTGAACAAAGACAAACGCTATGAGATTTTTTCCCGCTTACGCGCTGAAAATCCACATCCCGTCACTGAGTTGGAATACAGCTCGCCTTTTGAACTTTTGATTGCCGTGTTGTTTTCTGCGCAAGCCACGGACGTGAGTGTTAACAAAGCCACGCGCAAGCTATTTCCCGTGGCAAACACACCGGAAAAAATGCTGGCGCTGGGAGTAGAGGGTTTAA
Source organism: uncultured Maribrevibacterium sp. (assembly GCA_964494965.1). Taxonomy (GTDB): domain Bacteria; phylum Pseudomonadota; class Gammaproteobacteria; order Pseudomonadales; family Marinomonadaceae; genus Marinomonas. Next base: position 1,079 of record CAZBUC010000328.1, on the reverse strand, counting down.
AAAGCTACATCAAAACCATTGGCTTGTTTAACGCGAAAGCCGAAAATGCGATAAAAACCTGCCAAATTCTCATCGAAAAACACAACAGCATTGTCCCTGAGACTCGTGAAGCACTCGAAGCCCTTCCGGGCGTTGGCCGCAAAACCGCCAATGTGGTACTGAACACCGCTTTTCGTCAAGTCGCTATGGCCGTCGATACCCACATTTTTCGTTTTAGTAACCGCACCAAGGTCGCCCCTGGAAAAAACGTCTTAGAAGTGGAAATGAAACTGCTTAAATTCGTCCCAAAAGAGTTTCTGCTAGATGCCCATCACTGGATGATACTTCATGGCCGCTATATCTGTGTGGCTCGTAAACCCAAATGCAACGCCTGCATTATTGAAGACTTGTGTGAATTCAAAGACAAAACCTCAGACTGACCCAAAATAGTTAACCAATCACTAAACTAAGTTTAAACAACCTCGAATTTATTAAACCTTTTCCACTCGGCATGCTTGCTCTATTGATGTTTCATTTTATAGAGAGGATGCCATGAGTCACCATTTAACCCAAGCCCAACTCGATGCTCATTGGATGGCGTATACAGGCAATCGCCAGTTTAAGCAGGACCCTCGTATCATTACGTCGGCGGCGGGTCATTATTACACGGACTCTGACGGCCGGAAGATTTTTGATGGGTTGTCTGGCCTGTGGACGTGCGGTTTGGGTCACAGTGTTCCCGCTATTAACGAAGCGGTAGCGCAGCAAGTTAAAACGCTAGACTATTCTCCTGCTTTTCAGTTTGGTCATGAGAAATCTTTCTTGTTGGCAGAGCAAATTACCGAGTTTATGCCTGCGGGTTTAAATCGTATTTTCTTCACGGGTTCAGGCTCAGAGTCGGTTGATACGGCGTTAAAAATGGCTCGTGCTTATTGGCGTAAGAAAGGCATGGGCACCAAAACCAAGTTTATCGGTCGCGCTAAAGGTTATCATGGCGCAGGGATTTCAGGCTTCAGCGTTGGCGGCATTCCTGCGAACCGCACACTTTATGGACAAGGTTTAGAGTCCTACCATTTACCTCACACTCAAGTGCCAGGCAG
>CAZBUC010000327.1:0-2891 GCA_964494965.1 uncultured Maribrevibacterium sp. | reverse complement strand
GTAACATCTTACAATTTAATAGCCCACATCATACTTTTTTGACGAAACGCTTTGATCGAGAGGGAGAAACAAGACATCATTTTTCCTCTGCCATGACCCAGCTGGGTTACTACGATGGTGATGCTGGAGCGAGCTATCTAGAACTTGCGCAGTTCTTAATGGAACAAGGGGCAAATACTCAAGCTGACCTAACCCAGCTTTGGCGGCGTTTGGCTTTCAATATTATGGTTCGCAACAGCGATGATCATCTAAGAAATCATGGTTTTATATTGGCAGAAGAAGGTTCTGGTTGGCGACTATCACCTGCTTATGACATCAACATTTCCATCGGCGCTACAGGGCTTCACCTTAATATTGATGAATATTCTAACGAGCTAAACCTAGACTTAGCGCTAGAAGTCGCACCGTATTTTCAGTTGTCCGCGACAGAAGCGAAGCAAATCCTCTCGGAACTACAAAGTGTGGTTGGCCATTGGCAGGATTATGCTGATGAAATAGGCATAAATCGACAAGAGCAACAAATTTTAGAGCGAGTGTTTAATTGAAACTATATTTATAATATTTATTGATTAGTGAACTTATAGTTTCTATCAAGTGAGTGTGAATATAAGAAATAAACGCTTATGTTGGTAGCGATGTGAGTTTGAAAGCGGCTGATAGGGTCGATAGGTATCACGTATGATCATTTAAGGAAGTATGGTTCCCTTTTGTCAGACTGCCTGGTCTAATAGTTTAGATATACTCACCTCATTCAAAGGATTGTGAACGACTTATGCAGCAAGTTGGCATTTATGAGCAGTTGATTACTCAGCTGATCTCTTCGCGATTAGATAAGCAAACTTTTTACATTGGCGAACGTCAGCTTGAAGCTAGCGAAGCGGGCGTTTGGCTTTCCCGATTTTTGAGCCGTATTTTAGAGTTTGCCGTCAATTCTATTCCGTCTGGCGATGATCAACTGCAAGAGCAAATCCACTTTGCGAACCAGCTAATGCTGTGGCTCAAAGAGCGACTTCAAGATGATGACTTTATCGATGAAAATCTGCTGGATTGCCAAGGACGAATTCTCACCGCCTTGTATGAACTAGAAAATCCTGTCGCAGCAAACTTGAAGCAATATGTAAAAGATGTCTTTCCTTTGACAGGATTAACTCAAAGCGAGCTGTTCTGCGGCAGCAATGCTGGCTTATCTCTTGAATCTGAGTTGAAACGAGAGATTCTCTCTGCCGATAAAATCTACTGGTTAGTGTCTTTTATTAAATGGGCTGGGATTCGCATTTTTCGAAGAGAGCTTGAAGAATTTACCCGAAGTGGTCGCGAGTTAAAAATCATTACGACGTCCTATATGGGTGCCACTGACGCTAAAGCGGTTGAGTATTTAGCCCGTCTGCCTAATACCAAAGTGAAGCTAAGTTACAACACTCAGCGAGAGCGGCTTCATGCGAAGAGTTATCTGTTCTTGCGAGATACTGGTTTCCACACAGGTTATATCGGCTCATCCAATCTGTCTCATTCAGCACTGACCAATGGCCTTGAGTGGAATTTAAAAATCACGTCCCAAGAAATTCCGCACATCATTAATAAATCACTGAGTACATTCGAAACCTACTGGGCATCGAATGAGTTTGAAGCGTTTAATGGTGACGCTACCAGTGCTGATAAATTGAAACGGGCTTTGAGGCAACAGCGGGGCGATAGTGATGCGAGTCAGTCGCACTTTTTCGACATTACGCCATTTCCACATCAACTCGAAATTTTAGAACAGTTAGCCGTTGAGCGTAGTGTTCATCAACGTTTTAGGAATCTTGTTGTAGCCGCAACCGGAACAGGAAAAACACTGATTTCTGCGTTTGATTTTGCCCAGTTTTTGAAGACGAAACCTAATGCTAACTTTTTATTTATTGCCCATCGTGAAGAAATTCTAAAACAAGCTCGTTCGGCTTACAGAGGTGTTTTGCGAAATGGGTCGTTTGGTGAGCTATGGGTTAGCGGTCATACACCAGAACACTATCGTCAACTGTTTGTTTCTATTCAGACCCTTAATAACCAATTAGAGCAGCTAAACTTAACCAAAGACTTTTATGACTACATCGTGATTGATGAAGTGCATCATATTAAAGCGAATAGCTATCGTGCTGTGCTGGACTATTTCCAGCCGAGTCTGTTGTTGGGCTTAACGGCGACACCGGAACGTCATGACGGCGGTGATATTCTTGCAGATTTTGGTGGTGTGATTGCTGCTGAGCTGCGCTTACCAGAAGCGATTAATCAACGTCATCTTTCTCCTTTTCAATACTTTGGGATCGATGACGAGACTGATCTGCGTAATATCTCGTGGAGCCGTGGTCGTTATGATATTGCTCAGCTGACAAACTTATACACACATAACCAAGCACGTTTCGATAAAATCTTGCTGAGTTTGCAGGAGATCGTCACAGATCTCCATCATATGAAGGCATTGGCTTTTTGTGTGAGCCGCGATCATGCGAATTACATGGTGCGGCAGCTTTTACTAAAAGGTGTCAAAGCCGATGTGCTTACCAGTGATAACAGTCATGAGCGTCAGCAGAAGCAACAGGCGATTCGTAGCGGACAAATCAATGTGTTGTGTGTCGTGGATATCTTTAATGAAGGGGTCGATATCCCAGAAGTTGATACCTTGTTGTTTTTGCGACCGACGGAAAGTCTCACCATTTTTTTACAGCAGCTTGGCCGTGGTTTGCGCCTAGCTGAAGGAAAAGAATGTTGTACGGTATTAGACTTCGTTGGAAATTCACGACCAGAGTACGATTTTGCCAATAAATTCAGAGCGTTAATCGGCAAAAGTAATCGAGCGATTAGTGATGAAGTTAAACAAGGCTTCCCTCATGCGCCGTTAGGTTGTCGAATTGAGC
>CAZBUC010000326.1:0-2901 GCA_964494965.1 uncultured Maribrevibacterium sp. | reverse complement strand
CTAGGTGTTGCGGAGAATTTTTTTAATTTAAACCGTCCTATTGATTCTTCATGGCTAATAAGGCAATCATTTGACTCTTATAATAGCATTGATGGAATTCAACCTGGGTGTTGTTGGTTACCTTCTACATGGATGGAAGAAGAAACAATACGAAAATGTATGCGTTCAACAATGCGTGATAATTTTACTAATATAACAGACTATAGCTCTTCATACGGCCATACTCCTCTTCGACAATTAATTGCATATAAACTTATTGAAAAAGGAATTGAAGTTAATGCATCACAAATTATTTTAACTAACTCCAGCACACACTCTATTGATTTACTTTGCCGATTCCTATTAAAGTATGGTGATACTGTAGTTGTTGATGATCCATGTTACTTCAATTTCACTGCGATCCTTAATGCTAATAAAGCTAATATAGTGAGAGTTCCTTATACAAAAAATGGTCCAGACATTAATGCCCTTGAAAAAGTGTTTATAATGCATAGCCCTTCTTTATATATTACTAACTCGACGTTTCACAATCCAACGGGTGCCTCAATGACTAACAATACGGCCAGAGAGGTTTGCCATTTGGCAAGTAAATACAATGTTTTTATTCTGGAGGACGATGTATTTTCTGACCTTGAACAAATACCTTCCGCCAGACTAGCAGTTTTTGCTGGGCTTCAACAGGTTGCTTACGTAGGTAGTTTTTCTAAAACTTTATCAGCTACAATTCGATGTGGATATATAGCAATTAGAGAAGATTGGATAGATGAAGTGGTTAACCTAAAATTAGCAACGAGCCTGAGTAGTTCACATTGTACAGAAAGCTTAATTTATAAAGTTCTGACAGAAGGAGGTTACCATGGTCATGTGGAATCCTTAATTGCTAGACTTTCCCATTCTGCCTCCTTGACGACACAAGCACTCATAGAGTGTGGTTTAACTCCTTGGATAGATTACTGCGGTGGTATTTATATATGGGCCTCTCTGCCCAATAAACTAGATGCCGTCAAAATAGCGCAGTGGTCATTAAAACGGGGGGTGATGCTTTCTCCTGGTAAGGCGTTTAGTCAATCACAAGTATATTCTTCCTATCTAAGATTCAATGTATCTCAAAGCCTAGACCGAAGAGTATTTCAGATCTTATCAGAAGCAATAAAATACGCAAAGAAATGAGTTATAGCCTTCCAGAGACACTTAACTACTATACAATTGAGTGTCTCTAGGAGAAGCAATCAACAGTTTTTGAAGAAACTAAGATTGTCACTCATGAAAATCTCTCAATCCATTGAATTTACTATGTTTTTAAAGATAGCCAATGTTTAGAGTGCGATAAATAGTCGTCCCAGGATAATGGCGTTTCAAGCAGAAGCGCCATTCTATTTTTGGGTCTTTCAAGTGGAAAAGTTATTTTCAGCCATAATCGCTTTAAAAATGGCCCAAAATATAGGACACAATAAAGCCACTTCGGTAGCTTACGTAGGTTCTGACCACTGGCACTTAAGATCACGTTGATCGCATCGCCTAGTACACCTTTTAAAAAGCATCGTTTGAGTTTTCCATCCGATTTGAGATGCCCTATGATGGGTTCTATGCTGTTTCGTCTTCCCACCCAGCGCTTCTCTTTCTTGGGGACTCCGCGTTTTTGACCAGCAATCAAGACGTTAATGTCTTCCACGCCAGACCCTTTATACCCTCGGTCAACAAAACAGGTTTCCGGTTTTTTTCCTGTCAGAGTTTCAACTTGTTGAAGTTGATCTTTTAACGTATGCCCATCATAAGGATTGCCTGGATAGCTTCTTGCTCCTACGATAAAGGATTCTTTCGCGGTCACGGCGATACTGGCTTTCACACCAAATTCGTAGCGTTTATGCGCTTTGCCTTTGGATATGCAGTCCACATTAGGTTCATGCAAGCTATACAGTTTGTTTTTGCTCTGGCGAGTTTGTTTTAGTAATCGATAGGCTTGGTTGAGTGTGTCTTCTTGCTTTTGAGTGAGCGTTAATCCTTGTCGTTTTACTTGCCGATCGATGTCACGCAATACTCGCCCTAAGAAGCCTTTGACTTGCTTAATCGCTTTTTTCATCCGTTTGTATTGTTTGGCGTGACCATAACGTCCAATTTTAGGCATTAACTCATGACAAGCTTTGTCATAGGTTTGTCTTAACGTGATGTTTTGTTCTTTGGCGACCTTAATAAGCTGCTGTCGAGCCTTGTTGTAGAGCTTGGCATCTGTTGATGACTTTCTTAATGATTATTTCTAATGCCTTGGATAGCTTTGCTTTTTCGGTGGAAGCTTTGTGTGGCGAATACTACGGCCGCAAAGACAAAGCCAATTTTAAGAAGGTGATTCAACTTTCGACTTATTGGGCACTGTTCGCTGCCGTTGTTTTGATGCTGATATTTTGGCTTTTTGGTAATCAAATCATTGCTTTACTGACCAATGTGCAAAGCGTTCGGGACGATGCTGCACTGTACCTACCTTGGCTGATATTCTTCCCTTTGTTGGGAATTTGGTCTTTCATGCTGGATGGCATTTTCATCGGCACAACCAGCGTAAAACAAATGCAAAACACCATGATCATTTGTGTGGTCGGCGTATTCTTCCCTGTGTGGTTTATCAGTCAAGACCTTGGTAATCATGGTTTATGGCTCAGCCAAGCTATGCTGTTTATCGCCAGAGCCATCACGCTTTATTGGTGTTATTTGCAGAACATGAAAAAAGGTGTTTGGTTCGCGAATTCTTAATCTCTTCGGGTGTAATTCCTCGCCGCTTATGTCGTTAATAATCATAGCAACGATTGTCCTTCCCGCGAAGGAGGCTGTCGCAAAACGACTGCTCTCGATCTTGTAGGTCGCGATTTATCCTGAAAAAAATAGCATGCCGACAAAAAACTCACAACGACA